>NZ_DJJJ01000057.1:0-147884 GCF_002434085.1 Acinetobacter sp. UBA6571
TTTATTACCATCGACCAGCACTTGATCCGGTTGAATTGATAAACCTTCCACAGCACGACGCATTGCCAGTAATGAATCCTGCAAGATATTTATTTCATCAATTTCAGCAGCGCTTGCTTCTGCAATGCACCAAGCCAAAGCTTTTTCCTGAATCTCGACAAAAAGCTTTTCACGTTTTTTTTCTGTCAGTTTTTTGGAATCATTCAAACCTTCGATTGGACGAGCTGGATCGAGAATGACTGCAGCTGCCACGACAGCACCTACCAATGGTCCACGCCCTGCTTCATCTACACCTGCAATTTTCATCAAACTATTTACTCATAAAAAAGCAGGCTGATTGTATCATCCTGCTCAATACTGAAAAAACTTAATTTAAAACTTCTGCTACACATGCATTAATTGTTTTAGTGACTGCATTGGTTATGATGGCGGTACGTGCAGCCGGATCAATCGCTGCTGTAGCCAGATCCACAGTTGTTATATTTTGTGGAGCCTTATCACTCACACAACCACAAATATCTGCCTGAACTGCCTGTTTCTGCTCAGCTGTCATTACCTTAGTTATATTTTGCCAAGCGGGCTGGTTGTTTAGTTCAGTATTACATTTTGCATTTACTGCCACTTTAATGGCAGCTGCTCCTAATTGCTGTGTAGTTGTGGTGGTATTAGCCGATTGCTCTATTCCTGAAGTTGTACACGCCGATAAAATTAAGGCTAATGGTGCCAGTACATATATAGATTTCTTCATGTTTATCCTTTATCAGTGTATATATAAATTTTGGACCAATTTTAAAGATTATGAAGTATCTGAACACTGTTAAATGTAAATAACTGCCTAAAGAATCTTCAAATCACATATTATCGAGCGCTACTGCCTGTTTAATATCCTTATAAATACTTGGACAAGCTGAATGTACGCGGTTCCAGCTTGGAATAAACGACTGCTGATTTGGAAAATTCATAAACTGCTCTCCCGCCTCAACAATACTCTGAGCAAAAAGTTCAACCGTATTTTCTTCACTATGCCGGTCATAATGTAAACCATTGGTTATTGCATCATAATAATAGTGATCAATCATATCTAAAGCATTTCGATAATAAGTTGCACGAATAATCCGGATATTATCTAGGCTAACTGGAACGCCCAGCGTGGCAAGTTTACGAAAAAGTGCTAGAGCAATATCACGGCTCATACGCTTCAAGCCACCCTCTCCATTTGAATTCACTACATTTTGATGCTTATGTTCATAGCGGTCAGCAATATCTACCTGACAGATCCGTTTGGTAGAATAATTACGATAGATTTCAGAAAGAACTCCAATTTCCAGCCCCCAGTCACCTGAAACTTTTAAATCACGTAATGCATCCAGATGAATTGCCATTTCGCCTGAAAGTGGATAACGGAAGGCTGAAAGATAAAGCAGATAATCCAGTGGACCAAAGACTTTCTTGAGTGCAAGTAAGAGTGGAGAAACCAGCAGACGGGATACCCTGCCATTCATTTTATGCTCAGCTACGCGGGCATAATATCCTTTAGAGAACTGGAAATTAAACTGTGGATGAACCATGGGGTAAATCAACCGCACTAGCATATCACGCTGATATGTACTGATATCACAGTCATGGAGTGCCACGACCTTACTGTTACTTTCAGCTAGCGCATAGCCGGCACAATACCAGACGTTACGGCCCTTTCCACGTTGTGAAGGTGCAACTTTTAATTCTTCAAGATGCTGATGGATTTTCTGTAAACGCGGTCCGTCGTTCCATAAAATGGTATGCGGCTGAGGTAGCTCGGAAAAAAACTCCTTGGCATGCTTAAATTGTTCAGGATTAGCTTGATCCAGTCCGATGATAATCTGCTGGATATAATCAGCTTCTTTCAATTCCTGCACAATTTTAGTAAGTGCAGGCCTTTCCAGCTCAGAATAAAGTGAAGGTAAAACTAAGGTAACCGGTCTATATTTAGTAAATTCACGCAATTCATTTTCATAATCTTCCAGCTGGCGCTGCTTTAGATCATGAATCGTCGTAATCATACCTTCTTGTGCAAAATCGACCATTATTTTCTCTCCATTTATTGTTGTAAAAAGTATTCAAGACCTTCTTTCCACCCTGCTGGAGCCATTTTCTGAGTGTAGTAGACAGAATTATGCGCAAATTGAAGGACTGGTTTATAAGGACGCTTTACAACCACAGCATGCTCACAGGCTTTTAGCATATCAATATCATTCTCACTGTCTCCCAAGCCAATCCGGACAGCTTCAGCTGGATAAAATTGCTGTAGCCAGCGTACTGCTATAGATTTATCACATGCTGTACTCAATACATGACTGAAGCGCCCGCCATGTACTATATGCAAGTTTTTGGCCAAGTGCCGGGCAATAATTTGCTGTTCATATTGTGGATTGCTACCCCAGATAATCACTTCACTATAAAGCCGTTGTAGGGCTTGACATGATTCAGCTAAGCTTAATCCGGTTAACTCAGCAATCTGCTGGGATGTATATTCACTAAAAAGCTGAAAATTCAAATGGTACTGTATACGGAGTTGTTGTAATGCTTCAGTAATGGCTGCCTGCCTGACCGGACTCTGAAACTGATAGAAAGAATTAAAAAATATATATGCCCCGTTTTCTGCAACAAACGGCATATCTACTAGACCTAATTTTTTTTGTAAATTTTTAATTTCTAATGCGGTTTTACTGCTGCATAAAATAATAGGGTAACGTCTTTTAAGCTGTCTGATTAGCTCCAGATTTTCCGTATAAGTATAAGTATCGTGGCCTAATAGTGTTCCATCTAAATCTGTAAAAATAAGATAATCAGGCATAATAAATAATATTGATCAGTTAAATTGCACATTTGTTTCCTGATCATATAAGGCTTTTATCACTATTTTTTTCAGCTTACTTTTTATAACAATAAATCAACAGGCCTACATAGAGTAAACCTATTGATTTCATTTTATTTGATTACAGAGCCTGAATTTTCTTAATCCATGATTGCTTTTCAATATTGTCTATGAAAGCCGCCTCAAAAGAATTAATCGCTAACTGCTTAAGTTCAGCTTTAGACAAATTCAGTGCTTTTTGAATAGCAAAGAAATTATCATTCATATAACCACCAAAATAAGATGGATCATCTGAATTTACTGTTACTTTAACGCCCTGCTGTAACAGACGGTGAATATTATGCTGCTGCATATCATCCACTACACAAAGTTTCAGATTACTCAGCGGACAAACTGTAAGAGGCATTTTTTCCTGAATCAGCCGCTGCATGAGAACCGGATCTTCCTCAGAACGCACACCATGATCAATCCGGTTAACCTTTAACAGGTCTAAAGCCTCCCAAACATATTCTGGTGGACCTTCTTCACCCGCATGTGCGACCACCAGAAAGCCTGCTTCGCGGGCTTTGGCAAAAACCCGGGTAAATTTGGCTGGTGGATGGCCGACTTCACTTGAATCCAGACCTACTGCAATAATCTGATTCTTATAAGGAAGTGCCTGCTCCAGAGTTTTCAATGCTGCTTCTTCACTTAAATGGCGTAAAAAACACATAATAAGGTATGAGCTGATACCTAATTTTGCTTTTGCATCATTACAGGCTCGTTGCAAACCATTCAGAACTGTTTCAAATGCTATACCACGATCTGTATGAGTTTGCGGGTCAAAGAATATTTCAGTGTGTACTACATGATCTTCAGCACATTTTTTAAAATATGCCCAAGCCAGGTCATAGAAATCCTGTTCATGAATGAGTACATTTGCCCCTGCATAATAAATATCAAGAAATGACTGCAGGTTATGGAAATTATATGCCTGTCTTACCTCTTCTACAGACTTATAAGGAATATCAATCTGATTACGCTGTGCAATTTCAAACATGAGTTCAGGCTCAAACGTCCCTTCAATATGTACATGCAGTTCAGCTTTAGGTAAAGCACGAATGAGTTCAGTATGACTCATGGTCTCTCCTTGGAATTCGCAATAAATAAAAAGGGTGCAAACTTCCGTTTACACTCTGAATGATGTATAAAAATTAGCCACCAAAAGCAACAAATTTGATTACCCATAACACGGCAATGATCCATACCATGTAAGGAACCGTACTTGCTTTGCCTGTAAAAAGCTTCACCAGTGCATAGCTGATAAAGCCCATAGCAATACCATCAGCAATTGAATAGGTAAAAGGCATGAAAACGATAGTCAGGAAAGCAGGAACCGCTTCAGTAATATCATCCCATTCAATATGGGTAATACCCTGGATCATTAATACCCCGACAAACAATAAAGCCGGCGCTGTCGCGAAACCCGGTACAGACTGGGCTAACGGTGCCAGGAACAAGCACGCCAGAAACATAAAACCGACGACAACAGCAGTTAACCCAGTACGGCTGCCTGCAGCCACACCCGATGCAGATTCAATATAGGGCGTAGTGGATGAGGTGCCTAGTGCGGCCCCAGCTACAATGGCAGTAGAGTCAGCAAATAATGCTTTCTTCAAGCGTGGTAACTTGCCATCTTTAAGCAGGCCAGCACGATGAGAAACCCCTACAAGAGTACCGGTGGAATCAAACAGGTCAACCAGGAAGAATACAAAAATCACCCCTACCAGACTGGCCGTAAACAGGCCCTCAAAGTCCATTTGTAACAATGTTGGAGCCAATGATGGCACTGCGCCTACTATACCTTTAAATTCATTCAGGCCTAAAGCAGTTGCAATTGCAGTTACGACCAGAATACTGAGAATGATTGCACCACGGACCTTAAAATGGTGCATGATCACAATAAGAAAGAAACCTAACAGGGCCAGTAAAACTGTTGGCTGTTTGATATCGCCCAGTCCCACCAAAGTAGCCGGATTATCTACAATAATGCCGGCATTCTTAAGCGCGACCAAGGCTAAAAACAGCCCAATACCGCCGCCAATCGCCAGTTTTAATGACATGGGAATGGCATTGACGATTGCCTCACGGATTTTGAACATACTGATAGCAATAAATACCAGACCTGAAACAAATACCGCAGCTAGTGCCGTTTGCCAAGGCACCCCCATCCCTAAACACACTGAATAAGTAAAATAGGCATTTAGTCCCATACCTGGTGCAAGGGCAATTGGATAATTGGCCACAATTCCCATAACCAGACAGCCAATTGCGGCTGCAAGACAGGTTGCGACAAAGACAGCTCCATGATCCATTCCGGTTTCGGATAAAATCATTGGATTAACAATAATGATGTAACACATTGTCAAGAATGTGGTTACACCTGCTAGAACTTCTGTTCTAAAACTGGTTTTATTTTCGCTGAGCTTGAACAAGCGCTCAAGCATACCGGCTGAGGTATTGGGAGTTGTCATTACATCGCCCCTGAGAATTAAGATCTTTGCGATTGAATCCTCGGCCTGAAAAGCCTCAAATCACCACACTGCTATAAAATTTAAATGCATCAAAATCAGATATTGTGCAAGTAATTCTGGATAAAACAGCAAGACCTATGCCATCCTAATTACTTCCCATCTTCAAGCTGCACCTGAGCCCAAACTTACTAAACACTTGATGAGTGCCACTAATAGGCGAGGCAAACAAAAAAGCTGCATCATCTTATGCAGCTTTTTCATCTAACCTGTAGAAAAAAGTGCGAACTTAAATCTACCCGCTAAATTTTTTCGGCCAGATTATAACACACTGATTTTATTTTTGATTATCAGGTTTAATCTTCTTAGATTAATTTGGAACACTTACTGTTTTTAAAATATTTAAAATCAGGCGCTTAATTTTAAATAAACTTGCAAGTTTTTTATTTTCTTTCCCGTTAACCCCAAAAACGTATAAAAATCTCTACATTTTTTCAGTCTGAACGGATTTCCCTGCAGTATCAAACACCGGGAAAGTACTCCGTTCGAGATGATGCGGGTTGTGCTGAGCCTGCTCTAAAGAGCTCTGTGCTTCCTGGATGACCTGCTTGATCTCCTGCTGACGTTTTTGCTGGATACTATGATAGGTTATATAGCCTACCGAGACGACTGTAACTGCTGCGATTACCGTTATAACTGTTTTCATATCTCTTATCTTTAGTTGTTATCAAAAAATCTTGATGTAATTTTATCAAAAGCGTAATGCTTCATGCATTTTAAAACTGAATTTCTTTTAACACTATGGCCGATAAGATCAGCACCAATTTTCTAAGAACTTGAAACGTGTTATTCTCGGTGCCCTATAATCTAAACCTTCTTACTATTTTCTATGTTTCTTACGCCACCCTGATTACTCATTTCCTAGAAGTAATTTCTCATTGCTATATTAAAGGTTAGTGGTGTGGCGTAATTATGTCTTTTTCACAATATTGTCACCTCACTCGCCTGTTCCAATAAAAATACGGGCTTTCTTTATGTTGTCTTCTTTCCGTGAACAGTGGTTTTCAAACATTCGTGCTGATGTGCTGGCTGGACTGGTAGTAGGTCTGGCACTTATTCCCGAGGCAATTGCCTTTTCAATTATTGCCGGAGTCGATCCGCAAGTCGGTTTATATGCTTCATTTTCTATGGCAATAGTAATTGCCATTGTAGGGGGCAGACCTGCCATGATTTCAGCTGCAACTGGAGCTATGGCTTTAGTTATGGTTACTCTGGTTAAAGAGCATGGATTACAGTATCTACTTGCGGCTACCATACTGACTGGCATCATCCAGATACTGGCTGGTTACCTCAAACTGGCCAAGCTGATGCGTTTTGTATCTAAATCTGTGGTGATTGGATTTGTAAATGCCCTCGCCATTTTAATTTTTATGGCTCAATTACCTGAACTCATCAATGTCAGCTGGCAGGTTTATCTATTTGTTGCTGTAGGCCTCAGTATTATCTATCTATTTCCCTATGTTCCAAGACTTGGCAGCTGGTTACCTTCCCCGTTGGTGTGTATTGTCGTGATTAGCCTGCTTTCAATCTGGTTGAATAGTGATATACGTACTGTAGGCGATATGGGTACTTTACCTGATAGTCTGCCCGTATTTCTTATACCAGACATTCCGCTTAACTTTGAAACGCTCAGAATTATTTTGCCTTATTCTATTGCTCTGGCTGCAGTAGGCCTTTTAGAGTCAATGATGACTGCCAGTATTGTGGATGAAATGACTGATACTTCAAGTGATAAGCATCAAGAATGTAAAGGACAAGGTATTGCAAATATTGTTACCGGCTTTATGGGGGGTATGGCTGGCTGTGCCATGATTGGACAGTCAATGATTAATGTGAAATCTGGCGGTCGACAACGTTTATCGACTTTCTGTGCAGGGATATTTCTTTTAATTCTGGTGGTATTTATCAGTGACTGGCTTAAGTTGATACCAATGGCAGCTTTAGTGGCAGTCATGATTATGGTTTCAATTAGCACATTTAACTGGCAATCAGTCATACAGTTTCATAAAAACCCGAAGAGTAGCAACAGTGTAATGATCGCAACTGTGGTGGTCGTAGTTGCCACTCATAACCTGGCTTTGGGCGTACTGACTGGTGTATTGCTTTCTGCACTGTTTTTAGCCAACAAACTGGAAAATGATATTCGAGTTGAATCTACTTTGAAGGAAGGTGTCCGAATTTACAGCTTGGTGGGGCAGATTTTTTTCAGTTCATCCGAACGTTTTTACCAGAGTTTTAATTTTAATGAACAGGTGGAAAAAGTAATTATTGATCTTACCCATTCCCATATTTGGGATGTAACCTCTGTAGCTATGCTGGATTCCGTCATCAAAAAATTTACCGAGCGCGGCACTTCCTGTGAAGTGATTGGCTTAAATGAAGCAAGTTCAATCATGATCGATAAATATGGAACTCACGCCAAGATCTGACACCCTCATCCGATTCATACCAAATTATATATCAGAAGTACAAAAAAAGGGTTGCTCCAAGCAACCCTCTCCTTTTAGAAAATTATCTAAAGACTTCTTAATAAAATTAAAGTCCTTGATAATTATCTATCATTTTTGTGGCTTTGTGAGCCTGCTTCACGAGCTTCCTCTGAGGTAAACTCATGTGCATTACCACTTTCATGGGCTGCTTTACCGCCTTTACTAGCGATTTCGCGCTGTTTATCTGCATCCATACTAGCAAAGCCGCGTCCTGAGCTGTTATTGCCACTTTGTTGACTTTGCTGACGACTATTTTGGCCGCCACCACCTTGCTGTTTCTGATTATTACTGCCACTTTGCTGTTGCTGATTATTGCTGCCCTGTTGCTGGCGCTGGTTATTGTCGCGTTTATTATCTTGATTAGCCATTTCACACCTCATAACAAATATTGAGTTGGTTTCAGGTTGGTCGTTATCAAACGAACATCTTTACTATAAGGGAGCCAGCAATAAGTTTTGTTATAACTAAGGATGAGTTTTATTTAAAGCATTTGAGTTAGGTATTCATAGGTGTGACTTCAATATACTTATATAATCATTCTTCTGGGATATAAATTTAGACATACTTATAACTACTTTAATATCAATGCTTCATTTATTTTAATGTATATTCTACCTGTTTTTAATTATTATAAGTTTACATTTAAATAATTTTTTACTTTATTTTAAACATCATATGAACTCATAACTCCAGAATAATTTTTATAAAAAAAGACCTGTTTTCTGGGGTTGAAAACAGGCCTCTAGAGTAGCTTTATTCTTTTGTACAATTGTTAATATAGTGGAAATAATTTTAACCAAACTTAAACTCAAATAGAGTTACATCTTTAAGAATAAGTGTTAATACATGTTATAGTTAGTATAATTTAATTAATATTCGCATATAAATTAAGCAATTAGCCCAATAGTAAAAATTTAAAAAAACTGAATTTGCTTAAATGGTTAATTTTTCAAATAAAGTTTAAGTCTAATTTTAATTTTATCTTACCCATTTAATTAATCTACTCTCTTTATGCTTCTGCTTTCTAGAAACTAAATTTTTCTAATTTTAAATTCTTTACATTAATTCGTATTATTCCTCTTCTAAAAATTTATAATTTATTGAAATTATCAATTCTTAGCAAATAAAAAAGCCCACTAAAGTGAGCTTAATATTTATAACCGGTACATCTGATTAGGCGCAACATAAAAGCTTTGGCCATCTAGATTAAAATTAATCTCTCTTCCGGAATCAAGTAGAACTTTTTCACCTACTTTTACCCATTTAAAGCCGCCAGAAATATTTTGTTTTCTTTCTGAAGCTATAATCTGAACATGAATAATATCACCGTCGATAGATTTCGCGGTACGAAAATTTGGATATTTCAATATATACACCAATACAATAAACTTTAGTAAACTCTTTAGAGCAGTTTTCGAACAATTATTTGATTAAAATAAAATTGTTTTAATTTTAATAACTACAAAATCTCAAGAAAATCTTGAAAAATGGGAGTGGCATCGTATGAGGTTTGCCTTCATTAAGTTTTATATCTTAGCACAGCTTTCCAAAATAACAAGCTTATTAGAAATAATTATAGGTTTTTATGATCAAAAAATTTTTTTAATTTGGTAATAAAGAATATAATAACTATATAATTTATATTCATAGATAAATAATTTTTCCATTTTTTAATTAGAATTTAATTTTAATATTTTTAAAGAAAATCTTATTATTTATCTTTTAATTTTTTAAAATTATAAATCTTTCAAATTTAATAATATAATTTTATTAACTTCTTATATAAAAAATATTATCTATGTTATTTTTATTAATAAAGTATTGATAAAAAGTAATTTACCTCTGTACTTAGTTAAATTTGTTCTATGCTGTAGTAGTTAATCTAAAAATATAATTTAAAGTTTTATAGGAGAAAAAATTGATAAAACAACTTTTTATAGCCTCTAGCATTGCATCCACTTTAGCTTTTGCCGGTTGTGCTACTATGAACAACCCATCTACTGACCGCAACTTGGCTTTATTACAAAACAAGACATGGATAGTAACTCAGATCAATGATGTAAAATATAAGGCTGATCCTCAGCAATCTGATGTTCCAAGTTTAATTTTTGATAATACTCAACTTAGCGGAACTGATGGCTGTAACCGTCTTATGGGAGGCTATGCAGTGAAAGGTACACAAATTACTTTCTCAGAAATAGCCAAAACACGAAGAGCTTGTTTAAGCCCTACAAATTTACCAGATAAATTTACTAATGCTTTGAATCAGGTTACTCAATATAAGGTGAGTGAAACTGAGCTAAAACTGATGGACAGCAACAAGAATACAGTGCTTGAATTTAAAACTCAGCGTTAATATAAAAAGTCCTCACTATGAGGACTTTTTTACGTTCTATATCTATGACAGCGCATATAAAATTAAAAACATTTTATTTTATGAATGCCAGATATTAAAAAAGGCTTCAAGTACTTGTATTTCCTTGAAACCTTTACACCATAAGGTGTCATATTTGGTAGGCATATCCAGACTCGAACTGGAGACCTCTACGATGTCAACGTAGCGCTCTAACCAACTGAGCTATACGCCTAAGTGTTTTGCATCATATGCATTTTTTATTTTTCTGACAAGTTTTTTTTATTCAGCTTTAAAGCAAATGCACAGTCTTTAAGCAATTTCTTAAACATTTTAAGATTCTCTGGCGTGTCCTGTTGCATGAACCGAATTTTCTGGTCAAGTTGAGCTAGTTCATAAAAAGAACTTGTGTCATTACTGTATTGAGCCAATCTTATCATCCACTGTTGAAAAGTCTCATAAGAGTACTTATGCAGTTCAACGGGAAGATTTTTAGTAAATTTTCTTATAGAACGTTCATAAGGGGTCATTTTTTGTAGATTTTGACGATACTGTATCAACAAGTAGATTAGAACCAGCATCACAATACTAATAAATAAAATCAGAATATAGCTATAAATAGATTTTAAACCTAAACGTGCAAGCCAGTTTTTTTGTTTATCAGTATCATATCCTACGACCTTGCTTTGCCATTGATAGGAAGCATAATCACTCCATACCCGAATATTTTTAAGCAAGGCAAACTGTTGATATTGCAAGCCAGAACGGTGATTATTGCCTAGTGTAGAAGGCTCCTGTTCCAGATAGTCCTGCATGCCCGACCCTACCCGTTCTGGTGCTACCGCAGCTGTTGCATCAACCCGATGCCACTGGCCATTTAAATAGACTTCCGACCACGCATGAGCATCCATCTGTCGCACCTCCCAGCTTTGTCCATCTGGAGCCGGTTGTCCTCCCTGATACCCGACTACTACCCGAGCAGGAATACCGGCATAGCGCATCAACATTGTAAAACTACCTGCATAATGCTCACAGAAACCCTGCCGGGACTTAAACAGGAATTCATCTATTCTGTCTTGCCCGAGACGGCCTGGACTTAAAGTATAGACAAAGCCATTGCGACGATACCAGTTCAATACATTCTCTACATACCGGGCAGGTTGCTGATTACTCTGTTTAAATAAATTGCTGGCTAACTGCCGGGTCCGGGGATCAGTGCTACTCGGTACTTTCAGGTTTATAGCCTGAACTGTATCCGAATACTGGGGTGCTACCGTCTGAGCTGACTGTCCCAACCATTGCAGTCGAATGGGCTGTGCACCCTGATTTGGACGGGTTGGAGTAATACTCCAGTCTTGATGTAACTGGAAGTTCGCCTGTAAAGGAATAGACTTTTCAAGCGATATTACCCATTGCTGTTGTGAGTCAGCAGGCAGATACTGGTAATCTAGCCCGTCAGTTATATGAAGAGATGGCAATGTCTTAGGTTGCTGATTAATAAAATGGCTAGTCCAAGTCCGTCCATCAAATTCATCCAGCACCATCGCGCGCCAGTACAGCTGCTCACGCTCAGGTAGTTTCTGTATATTGCCTAAAATCCGGAATGCCAGCGCACTGGATTGAGAAATCTGGGCGATATCTCCTGGTGACATCCGGTCACTTATGCCGGTGGTGGCACGATCGGTCTGTAATGGTACTGACCAGAGTGGAGGCAACCGTGGGAAAAAAATAAATAGTACTATAAAAAATGGTATGGCATACAGAATCAGCTTAGTTACATGCTGAAAGTCCTTTCTTAAACGGCCTTTAACCTGCTCTTGTTGAAAATCACTTATCTGAATCCGGTACAGCCCGATCAAGCAGCTGATGAGTGAACATAAGATCAGGATAGCCATCCCGATGTTTTGGCTGTAAAGGAACAGGCTGGCGCTTACAAATAGTGCAAAGTTAAAAATAATTAGATAATCACGCCGAGTTCGAGTCTCTAAAGCTTTACCATACAGGCCAACTGCTAATAGTGTTACCCCTGCTTCTACACCGATGAAACTCCGATACTGCCAGTAAATCGCAGCAAAGCTGAATAGAACAAAAATGACCTGAAAAATTTTAGATTGTTTTTTATGGAGATTTTTATGATATTGCCATGCCAAGCTTATTATTACACAAGCAAATAGAAGGCTGTTCATTATAGGAGTGAAAGCCAGTTGTGCCAGCCAGATCAGCCCGAGAGCCAGCAGCATGGCGCCATGAACAGGTCGATTTAACATGGTTAAGCCTGCGCCAGTAATTTTTGTGCTTTCTGAAATTGAGCCTCACCTGATCCGGTGGCCAGCTCGTCCTGTGGTAAAACCAAACGATAAGGGCATTGTTGCTGTTCGCATTGATCTACCAGCCCCATCATTAAACTCAGTTTTTCCTCATGCTCTGAACTTGGCATATGCTCATAGCAAATTTCTATCTTATTCTGCTCGGGATAGCTTTCAAATACCTTGATATAGAGGCCCTGACCTCGAGCAGCCTGCTTCCATGACACCGCATGGTAAGAGTTACCCGTTTTAAAATCACGTAGTTCTTGAAATTCATCCATATCCTGTGCCTGTTTTAATGCATTTTGTGCAGCATTCTCAGCTTTAAAATCTAAAGCCTGGGGAGCAATCCAGCTCATTTGCTCCAGATAAAGATAGGTCCAGGCACGAACCAATCCGAAAGGATAAGTAGAATATATCTGTAGGCGCTGTAAATGTAATGGTCCGCGTTCTTCTGGCCACACCAGTAAATGAAAACGCTGCTGTTTATGCTGTACTAGAACTGGAATGATTTGCTTTGCATAATACAGGTTTAAATAACGTACAATCTCTCGCTCCTGATAAAAAATAATCTCTATTTGCATGGCTTGGCCTACCCGGCCGACTTCAGGCACGATCACTTCTATTTTGAGTTGATGCAACTGTTTAAAAGCAAGATAAAAACTGATACAAAGTACAGCACTGATTAAAAAGCAGAAACCCAGTATCAGGTTATTGGCATAGTTAACGCCGGCAATAAAAGTAATCAGTATGAGAACCAAATACAGGTAACCCTGCTGATACATAAAGACCAGTATATCCCGCTGCTTGAGGGTTCTTTGCCCATCAATCCGGAAACGCTTGGCAAGCCAGCCTTGGATATGTTTCTGCAAATGGTGTGCTCCTAACTAACCGCCACACTTTGCAGAAGCTTATAGCTTTCTGCATCAGTTGTTCCGAGACGATGAGAAACCACAGCATTAAATACGGCCTGTACATCATCTGTAGTCGCATAACTGCGCTTTTCTAATAGAGCATAGGCCTGCGTAGCTTTTTTTAAGGCCAATATTCCGCGGGTAGATAACCCATGTCGGCCTTTACGGGTCATTTCAGCCAAATCCAGAATATAATCCAGCACTACATCACTTAAATAAATATTACGTGCCAGTTGTTGAAGATTCAGAATATCCTGCTGGCTAAAGACATGCTCAATTGTTGATATTAATGCCTGACGCGAGTCCTGTTGTAACAGAATCCTTTCTGCCTGGCGCGATGGATAGCCCAAGGATAATCGCATTAAAAAACGGTCCAGCTGGGACTCTGGCAAGGCATAAGTTCCACTCTGGAATAAAGGGTTTTGTGTAGCAATCACCCAAAATGGCTGAGGTAAAGCATGTCGGACACCGTCTACCGTGACACAACCTTCCTCCATAGCCTCCAGCAAGGCACTCTGTGTTTTCGGACTACAACGGTTAATCTCATCAGCCAGTAAAATCTGGGTAAAAACCGGGCCTGGTTTAAACTCAAAAATATGTTCAGCCTGATTAAATATATTAATTCCAATTACATCACTGGCCAACATGTCATTGGTAAACTGTATACGCTGAAATCTTAAACCGGCAATATGCGCTAATGCACTCGATAAAGTAGTTTTACCTAATCCGGGCAAGTCTTCAAACAGGACATGCCCACCTGCTAGCAAACAACTTAAGGCCAATTTGGTTTGCTGCGGTTTATCCAGAATAATGGTATTGATCTGCTGTAAAAAGCTGTCTATTTGTGAGGCATACTCTCCTATCTGCCTGGCTAGTTTTTTATTCTGTTGATCTTTTTCATTCTTTTGAAGCCTGTTGGTTCCCCACATCCCCTTCCTTCCTGAATAAAAAAACGGTGTATATTTAACATACACCGTTTTTATGTTTTTCTAAGTTACTAAATTATTACTAACATGGACATTTTTTTAAATCTCCACCTGCCGATGGATAACGTGAATCTACACAGTGGCGATAAAATGTTTTAGCGTCCATTGCTTCAAGATCTGGATGGTGCTGTTTCATGTGTTCTAAATAAGTCTGATAATCAGGCACCCCTACCATCAGGCGAAAACTTTGTTGCAAACGTTGCCATAAAGTCGCGATACGTGACCAGTTCTTTGGAGAGAAAATCAGATGCTTTTGCGACAAAAGTGTAAACTTGATTATCTTTGCCAGAACAGTCGTACTATTTTTTGCAAGCTTCAATTTCATTAAGACTCTCCTCTGATCGAAGTTACAGGCGCTGTCTCATCACGATATACCGCGGGTGCTTTATTTACTGTCGGTGTTGGGCTAGCCAAAGCACGACGTACTACACGGATAGATGCAATGACCATCACAATTGCCACAATCATAAAGAAACCGCAGAGGACGGCATTAATCTGATTCGACATGACAATCATCTGCATCTCAGCAATACTTTTTGCCGGAGCCAGTATCTCATTACGAGCAATTGCATCAGAGAAGCGATTAGCCTGCGCCAAGAAACCAATTTTCGGATTTTCATGGAAGATTTTTTGCCAGCCTGCTGTCATTGCAGTGATGAAAAGGAAAATAGTAGGCAAAATCGTGACCCAAACATATTTTTCTTTCTTCATTTTGAAAAGGATGACTGTACCTAAGATTAGTGCCATTGCTGCCAGAATCTGGTTACCAATACCAAATAATGGCCACAAGCTGTTAATACCGCCTAGCGGATCGACAACGCCCTGATATACAAAGAACCCCCAACCGGCTACAGCTACCGCAGTCCCCAGCAGGTTTCCAAAGAAATTATGAGACTGTTTTACAGCCGGAATTACAATACCTACTGTATCCTGTACCATAAAACGGCAGGCACGTGTACCGGCATCGACTGCTGTCAGGATGAATAAAGCCTCAAACAGAATAGCGAAATGATACCAGAATGACATCATGGCACGGCTGTTAAAGATTTCGGAAATAATATGAGCCATACCAATTGCAAATGTTGGCGCTCCCCCTGTACGGGACAAAATCGTAGTTTCTCCTACCTCTTTTGCGAGCAGTGCTAATGCTTCGGGTGTCACAACAAAGCCCAGATTACGTACAGCTTCTGCTGCACTTTCAACTGTTGTGCCCAAAACAGCAGCAGGAGCATTAATTGCAAAATATACTCCTGGTTCCAGTACCGTTGCACAGATCATTGCCATAATTGCAACAAAAGATTCCATCAACATACCGCCATAACCAATCATGCGGATATGAACTTCATTTTCAACCAGCTTTGGTGTGGTACCTGAAGAAACGAGCGCGTGAAAACCTGAAATTGCACCACAGGCAATAGTAATAAACAGAAATGGAAAGAGCGAACCGGCAAATACAGGCCCAGTACCATCAATAAAGTGTGTTACAGCTGGCATTTTTAGTTCTGGCAAGGCAAAAATAATACCAATAGCCAGCCCGACAATTACCCCAATTTTCAAGAAGGTCGATAGATAGTCACGTGGTGCAAGCAACAGCCATACTGGGAGTACTGAAGCCACAAAACCATAAATAATCAGACACCAGGTCAACTGTGTACCTGAAAGTGTAAAAAATGGCCCCCAGTATGGATGTGCAGCAATATTTCCTCCATACACAATGGCTAGCATCATCAGAATGAAACCAATCACTGAGACTTCTGCAATCTTGCCCGGGCGTATATAGCGCATGTAAATGCCCATGAAAATTGCAATAGGAATAGTAGCTGCAATACTGAATACCCCCCAAGGGCTATTCGTTAAAGCCTTGACTACGACCAGTGCCAGTACTGCCAAAATGATAATCATCACCCCAAGTGCACCCAGCATCACAATCACACCGGCAAAAGATCCAAGCTCCTGTTTTGCCATTTCCCCCAGTGAGCGTCCATCACGCCGGGTAGAAATAAACAGGACCAGAAAATCCTGTACAGCACCGGCCAGTACTACACCAGCCAGCAACCAGATCGTTCCGGGCAAGTACCCCATCTGGGCTGCCAGAATCGGTCCTACCAAAGGTCCCGCACCGGCAATTGCAGCAAAATGATGGCCAAAAAGTACATATTTATTGGTTGGGACATAATCCAGGCCATCGGTCATCCGATAAGCTGGAGTGAGCCGTCTGGCATTAAGCTCAAACACCTTGTTGGCTATAAACAGGCTATAAAAACGGTAAGCAATACTATAGACACAGGCAGCAGCAAGCACTAACCAGACTGCATTAACATGTTCACCACGACTGACAGCAAGTATCCCGAAAGATATTGCCCCGATAATTGCTACAATCACCCAGATCAATTTTGAAAAGGGGGATGACTTAGTTTGAATTGATTCCATCTTGACCTCGTATTTCAATTATTTAAGCAGGTTAGTTATTGTTATTCATCGTGCTACTTTCCCTTTGCAAATTTCCTTTTTTGACTCTACTCCTCATCTTTTTGTTTTCATCTAATACTTTGGCATTAAAAAAGGGATGATCATGATCATCCCTTTTGATAATAGTCTATTTTTAAACCATTATGCACGTTCTAAGTATTCACCAGTACGGGTATCTACACGAACACTTTCTTCTTGCTGTACAAATAATGGAACACGTACTACTGCACCAGTTTCCAGTTTTGCCGGCTTACCGCCACCACCAGAGGTATCACCACGTACACCCGGATCAGTTTCAATAATCTTTAAGGTTACGAAGTTTGGTGCACTTACGTTTAAAGGTACACCATTAAACAGCATAATTGTACAGGTTTCATTTGAATCATCTTTTAACCATTTTGCTGCATCGCCCATAGCGTTTTTATCAGCAGCAATCTGTTCAAAAGATTCAGGGTCCATGAAATGCCACATTTCACCATCGTTGTACAAGTAGTTCATTTCTACTTCTACAATATCGGCGCCTTCGAGTGAATCACCTGACTTGAATGTTTTTTCTAATACTTTGCCCGTTTTCAGGTTACGCAGTTTAACGCGGTTAAACGCCTGCCCCTTACCCGGTTTTACGTATTCGTTTTCCATGATTGAACATGGGTTGCCATCAAGCATAACCTTGAGGCCTGATTTGAAATCATTTGTAGAATAATTGGCCATGACTGGCACGCTCCAAACTTACTAACTTAAATCTATTAATGCTAGACTAGCATTATTTTTAACGTGTGGCATGATAAACTATTTATATCAAGAGCAAAACTGGCAATCACAACTCAGTGACCTAATTACTGACCCGCTAGAATTGTTACACGCGCTTCAGCTTTCACCCGAACAGTTATTATCAGGGGCAGTTCTGGCTTCTGAAAAGTTTAAATTACGCGTACCGCGCGCATTTGTTGCAAAAATGTGCATTGGTGACCCTCTTGATCCTCTTTTGCTGCAAGTCTTGCCACATCATCTTGAACTAGAGGATTTTCCAGGATTTGTTACTGATCCTTTAGGTGAAGAGGCAGCCAATCTCTTACCTGGTGTTTTGCATAAATATAAAACACGTTTCCTGCTTACTTTAACAGGTGCCTGTGCAGTTCATTGCCGCTACTGCTTTCGACGTCACTTCCCCTATCAGGAAAATTTACCTAAAAATGAAGACTGGCCAGCAATTAAAAATTATATTTTAAGTCAACCTGAGGTTCATGAAATTATTTTAAGTGGTGGTGATCCACTGACTTTATCCAACCGTAAACTCGGCTTATGGCTGGAAAGGCTTGAGTCTATTCCCCAGATTGATACGCTTAGAATACATTCACGTGTGCCGATTGTGATTCCAGACCGTATTGATCATGAGTTAATTTCTCTTTTGGAAAACAGTAGGCTACGTATTATACTGGTGGTACACTCTAACCATGCTTCAGAACTCGATGACTTCACCTGTTCAAAATTGCATGAACTGGCACGTCGTCAGGTCACTGTGCTCAATCAGGCCGTTTTACTTAAGGGTATTAATGATTCAGCGGAAGTATTAATCAATTTAAGTTATAGACTGTTCGAGGCACGGGTTATGCCTTATTATTTACATGTGCTGGATAAAGTTAAGGGGGCCCATCACTTTGACTTGCCCTCTTCAAAGATTGATGAAGTTTATAAAGAGGTCCTAGCAAGTCTGCCAGGTTATTTAGTACCTAAACTGGTTAGGGAGATTGCAGGTGAGAAGAATAAAACACCGCTGTTTGGGACTATAACAATTTGAGTTTCTATAATAAGTATGATGAATAGTACATTTTCAGAAATATTTCATTCCCCCAATGTTCTTGATAGGGAAAAACTTAGCTTTGCACCTGCTACAGTGAAAGATCTGGAAATGTGGGCAGGTAATCTGTCTTTCATGCAGCTTGGTGACACCTCTAAGTCGCTGTTTCATGCCGTACTCGAAATCTCTCGCTTAAAATGTAGTGAAACACTCAGATTTGACCTGATTCATAGTTTGCATCCTACCATCGATAAAGTACTGGCCAGCTTAGAAAAACATTTTTTTAATCAGGGTCCTATCAGTACTGACCGTAATGAGCATATTATTGAACTGGCTATGCTACTACGCTGTCACTTTGCAGGAGTTTATATTAATATTGCGCGTTCTGCGCACGAGCAGCTCGCTCATCAAAAATTTTCTCTTTTTGCTTTTAATCAGAAAAAAAACTTATCTATAGCTCGAACATTGGCAATTTATTATGCCCTGCAACAACTTGTCAGCCTACTGTATCAACAGCAAATACTTTATAGTCACTATTTTACCGGTCAATGGCTCATTGCTCATCAGCTGTATGATATTGCTTTAAAAAATGATTTTCATATGAACAGTATTAACCAGATACAGGGCACTCAAAATATTTTAGCCAATATTAATCAGACCTATGCCCAGCTGATCTTACTGGACATTTTTAATGCCCATCAAATTCGGCCCTCTGAAATTCAGTCACTTTATGAATGCAGTTTTGACTGGGCCAAGCTGATCCAAATTTTACCTAGAGCAACGACTCTCACCAAATATGTTGTAGATTGCAATAAAGACTACCCACCAATTCACCAGAAAAAACAGAATCCGGATTTTGAACCCAGTTTTTTTATTACTACTCAGGAATTGCTGGAACACATCAATGCGACTTTTGGAAGAACGCCAGAATTTTTATCAAAACATGAACAGAAAAATTTAAGTTTGGCACTCAAATTCCATGTACAAACCATTTTAGGCAGCACGACAGAACGCCGTCATGACCGCTATCAATATTCTGCACAGCTAGATATCTGTTTTAGTTTATTGTCCGCACATTTCTATCTTTCAAAAGCCAAGACTTTTAATGAAACATTAATGCTGGAAAATAATTATGGCTTTCAAAGTGAATCAAAATTATTATTAAACTGGGATAAAGATACGCCTGATACTCTTCCCCAAGTCAATTCTAGCCGGCTATTGGATCGGGAAGCCAAACAACTTTATCAGACCAGCGTGCTTGATGTCAGCTTAAATGGTTACCGAATTAAATGGAAAGGTGAAACCCCAAAAAATTTACGCACAGGCGAATTTATACTGGTTAAGGAAGAAACCCAAGAGAAATGGCGAGGTGGAGTCATTCGCTGGATTAAGCAGTCTACTAATAAAAGCCTGGAACTTGGACTGGAAATTTTGGCACAAGAGATGTATCCGTGCGCAGTTCGAATGCAGATTGATCTTCATACAATTAATTATCATCCTGCTTTACTTATTCAAAAAGCCGTCTTTCAGCAGCAGGTCACCCTTATTTTACCAGGTTCACAAACCTTTAAAGAACACCAAACTATTTACTTGCGCTTGGGCCAGGAAGAAATCAAAATTTGTCTTACCAAGGCATTGTTGATTACCCAAAGCTTTATCCAGTTCAATTTTGAGTTGATTAACGAGCAGCAACAGGGGTTACTCGATCAGTTTATGGATAAACAGGCGCAAGAATTAAATAAACAAGATTTATGGGAAGCATTGAAGTGAGAAACCCGCTACTCTCCAAAAAATTCAAACGTACTGAAACGCGTCTACTCATTATTGATGATAATCAGATCCGTTATAACCAGATTATAGAGATTTTTGCTCAGCAAGATCACCTGGTACAGGCAGTGCTGTTGGATGACTTAAAAAGTTTTGAAAAGCAGCTTCATCTGGATTGGGATCTGATTATTTTCGGCCGGGCCTATGATCTTAAAGTTGAACAGGCTCTTTCAATCGTACAGGCATCAACCCAGCCAAGTTTGCCGGTGCTCCTTATAAAACCTGATCAATATGAACCGGCACAATATAATCACTATATATATAAAGGTATCTATGATGTCATCAACTTGGATTTTCCAGAACGTTTTTATATAGGGCTGGTACGGGCACTTTCATATTACCGACTGGTACAGGCTCAACAGCGTTTAAGTATTGAACTTGAGATGGCCCAGAATCAGGCGCAGACCCTGGTTCAGGAAAGTCATAAAGCTGTTGCTATTATTCAGGAAGGAATTCATATTCAGGCAAATAATGAATACCTGAATTTATTCGGCTTGGAAAAAGAAGATGAAGTTATTGGATTACCTCTTTTAGATATATTACAGCCTGAAGATCTGAATGATTTTAAACAGCGTTTTAAAAAAATCAGTCAGGGGCAGTTTGATCAGGGGCATTTCGAAATACGCACTCTAAACAGTCAGGTTGCCTGTTCATCCGCACTTGAACTTGAATTTGTATCTGCTGCTGAGGAAGACGCTCTACAAATTAGAATTAATTGTGACTCAAGTAATTCTAATACCTTGCTCTCTAATAATAGCTCACCCCAGATATCAGAGAAAAACTCAAATTCAGTTAACCCTTTTCAGCTGGTCAACCGTTATTTAATTAGCCAGCCTGCAAAATTTAATGCTCTGGTGGTATTTAGTCTGGCCACCTGCTCTGATCAGATTTTCAAGAGTGACTGGAATACTTTAAAAACTTACTTTTTGAATATTGAAGACTTTATTAGAGAGCAAACTCATACGCTGGTCTTTAAAGTTCATACCATATTATATGGTGCCCTGTTTCAAGCAGAATCTGAAGAAATATTAGAATCTCAGTTAATGAGTCTGCGCGCCCTCGAAAAAGCCCAGCTTCTGACAGTTAATGATGTGAATTTCTCTTTGCAACTACAAATTGGTTATACACTCATTCCAGATGAAATTCGGGACAATGATCATTTCGAAGAGCTTCTGGAGTATGCATTTAACCATCACCTGCCTGAGCTGGAACATGAGCCTGAACTAGAATTAACTGCTCCGCTTGAAGTTGAGCCGGCTCCGGTACCTGAAGTTCCAGAAACCGCTCTGAGCGCAGCCACCTCTACCCCTTCACTGGTACAAGTATTGGCCCAGAAACTCCAGCAGGCAGATATTCATTTAAGATATCAACAGCTTTATGATAAGCAGGATATCAATCTTTATACTTATGAAGTTACCAGCGGTATTATTTATGAAAATCGCTGGCAAGAATTTTCTGGTTTAGCTGACCTACAAGGAAACAATGAGCTTTCAATCAAACTTGATCGCTGGGTACTGGTAGAAGCCTGTAAACAATTACATAATTTTATTCGCCAGTATCCTGACGCCAGACTGATTGTTAACTTGAATCAGCATATTTTATTTAATGACTCACAGCTTCCTGAATTGGTGGCTAAACTTATTACCATTATTGGTAGTAAACAGTCCCATCCACTTATTTTGCAATTTGCTGAGGAAGAAATTCTTTACAATTTACCGGCAGCACAAAAGCAGATTGCGCTATTACGTCAATATGGTGCAGAGATCTCAATCCGGAATTTTGGAAATTCTATTTATAGTGAATCATTACTAAATCAGATAGAGCTACAGTATGTCACCTTAGATCAACAGTTAACACAATTGATTTCTAATGATAAAGAACTAGGCAACCTGCAAGAAAAAATTATCAATTTCCTGGCAATTAAGCCTGTTGAAATTATTTTGCGTGAACTTGATGACATGAACCTGTTTGCCAATGCATGGAATATTGAAGCACGTTATTTGGAAGGTAATTATTTCCAGAAAAAACTAGAATTCTTAACTGATGTACAGGATCAGTAATTCAGGCTGCTGTTTTGAAGCGTAAAAAAAACGGGCTTACTGCCCGTTTTTTTTTCTAGTATTAACGTTTGATAGAACGTGACATACCAGCGAAACGTTGTTTGAACTTGTCAATACGACCGCCAGTGTCAACATTCTTCTGCTTACCAGTATAGAATGGGTGACAAGCTGAGCAAACGTCCAGATAAAGAGTTTCTTTACCTAAAGCAGAACGAGTTTCGATTACGTTACCACAAGAACAGGTAGCAACAAGTTTTTCATATTTTGGGTGAATATCGGCGCGCATCGTCGATTACTCCTAAGTAAAGAAAGGTTTTGCTATCATCGCAATTGACCACTCTCAAATCATTTGAGGAAGGCCGGGCTTAATAAAAACCACAGCAGATCAACACCACAACAGACCATTCTCTTGGCCCACCGAGACGGTTTCCGTCAGGGCTAAGCACAACAAGTGGCCAGTATTATAAATTAAAAATTAATTTATAGCGAATTATTCTGCCGCCTCTTCACCTATATATTCCTCAGTGTCCTGTTTAGACCAATAATTAGCAATTACGCCGCAGACCATAAGTTGAATCTGATGAAAGATCATAATCGGTAGAACAATCATGCCAAGTGGCTGCCCTGCAAACAGAATCTGTGCCATAGGTACACCACTAGCCAAGGTCTTCTTTGAACCGCAAAAAAATACTGCAATCTGGTCTGGTCTGTTGAATCCCAGCCATTTAGGAATATACCAAGCCAACAACATAATCACTGTCAGAAACACTGAACATATTAAAGTCAGGTTAAATAGAGTCAGCCAGCTTACCTGTTGCCAGAGACCTGTTACAACAGCACCACTAAATGCGCCATAGACCACCATTAAAATAGTGCCCTGATCAAAAGTTTTTACAATGCTTGGCGCTTTTTGCATAAGGGGAAAAACATAAGGCCTTAATAACTGTCCCGCAATAAATGGAACAAGGAGTAATAAAGTAATTTCTATAATGGATGAAGTCGGATCATAATCATGTTTGGATTGTCCAAAAATAAAAAGACTGACAAGAACCGGAGTAATAAACATACCCACTAGATTTGAAAATGAAGCACTACATACTGCCGCCGCAACATTGCCTTTGGCAACTGAAGTAAAAGCAATTGAAGATTGAACTGTAGATGGCAAAAAGCACATAAACAGAAAACCCAAGTATAGTTGCTCACCAAGCATCGGAAGTAGCACAGGTTTGGCTAATAGGCCAATGATAGGAAATACAGCAAACGTAAAAGCAAAAACCACTACATGCAACTTCCAGTGCAATATACCTTCAACAATTGCCTGGCGTGATAATTTTGCTCCATGCAGAAAAAATAAAATGGCAATTGCTATATTGGTAATAACCCCGAAGACTTTAGCTGGCTCACCACTTACTGGTAAAAAAGTTGCCAGTACAACCATTACAATCAGCAATATAGTAAAGCGGTCCAATGCCAGTAATTTTAATATATTCATAATCAACATCCTGTTTTTTTATAGGCTGAAAATTAATAATAGAAAAGCCCAGTCAGACGATTTTACCTTTAGGTAAAGTTTCATCTTACTGAGCGTAATTATTTAAGCTAGTGTTTAGCTAAAATGTTCGGTATTTTCTTTGAACACTTAGTCTTTTACTTAATTGTTCCTGGCATTGTCATCCTGTTGAATTAGCTCAATCTTATAACCATTTGGGTCTTCAACAAAGGCAATTACGGTAACTCCGCCTTTCATCGGTCCAGCTTCACGAACCACATTACCACCACGTGCTTTAATTTCCTCACATGCCTTGTAGGCATCTTCTACTGCAATGGCGATATGACCGTAAGCATTGCCCAATTCATAACTTTCTGTATCCCAATTGTGGGTTAACTCAAGTACTGTATGGTTTGCTTCATCACCATATCCTACAAATGCCAGAGTAAAGCGGCCCTCTTCATAATCACGTTTACGAAGTAAAGTCATACCGAGCACTTCAGTATAGAACTTGAGAGACTGTTCTAAATTGCCTACTCGTAACATGGTATGCAGCATGCGCATGATTAATCACCTTTATGTTCAGATTCTAGAGATTGATGTTCTCGCAGTAATTTTGCTACCCATACGACTAATACCAAAATCGGAATACCGATTAGTGTAGTCATAAGGAAAAACTTCGGATAACCGATATTGGAAACAATAGTACCTGAATACCCTCCTAAAATCTTAGGAGTTAATGTCATAAGTGAACTAAAAATAGCATATTGAACAGCGGTAAAAGAAACGCTGGTCAAGCTAGATAAAAAGGCAATAAATGCCGCACCTGCCAGACCGGACGCCAGATTATCAACAATAATGGCAAAATATAACCAGAGCGAGCTATAAGGTTTAATGACTTTACCACTTACAACTGTTGTGTCTTTTTGGGGGTCAACAACAGAAAGTGGCTGAATATCGATATCAAGCTGTTTGGCTGTTTTTAAATTATTCACTTTATAAGAGTGTGTGGTTTGTAATTTTACCTGCTTGTTTTCTATCAACTCCGCAACAACTGTTTTACTTGGAGAATTGACTAGCAGATGAGCATCTATTGCTGCGCTAAATATACCGTTGTCATCAAGTTTGGCATCGAAATTATGACCATCCAGATGTAAAACTATTTTTTGCTCTGGATTAAAAGCAGGGCCAGCATACTGTCCTCTTACCACCAGGCTATTTTTCTGCTCCTGCTGATCTAGCTGGTTATCACTGGTAATGGGTAGCAACAGCAGTTGAGAACGGTTATGATCCTGAGTTAAATAAGGTATATAGGCATTAACCTGCTCAGGACTATCTGTATACTGAGTTTTTACTGAAATCTGGCTTTGCTGTGCAAGCTGGTTGTTGGGTATTGCTACACTCCAAGTTCCTACTTCATCCGTAGTAGTCTGATAAGTTTGATGACCCACTGAAATTTCAATATCACCTAATGGCTGACCAGATTTAACCAAGCCAATAAAGATTAAGTTGGTAGAACTGGCCAATACTGCTCCTACAAACATTAATTTCATAATGTTAATGCGCTGCGCCAGCAAACCGCCCAAGAAACCACCGATTAGGCTAAAAATTACGCCATACACTTTAACCGCTTCGGCAATCTGTTCTTTACTAAAATTGAGATCCTGATAAAACACATTAGATATAACACCAGCAATAATATCGGAAATTCGGTAAAAACCAATTAACAGCAATAATACCAGAGCTAGTTTTAATCCATAGCGTTTAAAAAAATCTAATATTGGATTTACCCAGGTTTCAAAAGCCATCTGCCGGTTTACAGCGCCCAGTTTTACCAGCGTAGCACCCACCAGTATTGATACTGCGCCTGAGCCTAAAAAGCGCAAAGCTTCAAACAGGAACAAAAGAAAACTATCTTCAATACCCATATTATGAACAAGTGCTTCAACGGCAGTACCTGAGTAAATATAGGCAGTAACGAAGCTGATGACCGCAACAAAAAATACTGCCACCAGCCGGTAGTAATCACTACGTTTATATTCTTTATAGATACGGTTTACTTGTGGCTCGCGAATAATAAGTGTAGTCAATACACCAACTAACATGACGGCTGCCATAACCAGATAAGTAGTCTGCCATGCAGTATAGATGTAATTACCTTTAGCAGTTCCTAAATATGCTGCCAGGAATAAAGCACCTGCACCGGCGACAATCATACCAATCCGGTAACCGGCATTATAAGTAGATGCAAGGACGGTCTGCATTTCTGTTTCAGCAAGCTCGATTCGGTAGGCATCAATTACAATATCTTGTGTTGCTGCCGAGAAACCTAGTAATACGGCACCTGCTGCCATCTGGATCAGATGACTCTGCCCGAGCGCCGGATCAGAAAAAGCCATAATACAAATTGCAGTAATGATCAAACACTGTGCAATGAGCAACCAGGCTCGGCGACGCCCTAGAGTTCTGGTCAGATATGGGACAGGCAGCTCATCAATTAAAGGTGCCCATACAAACTTAAAAGAATAGCCCAATGCTGCCCAGCTAAAAAAAGTCACTGCACTTTTATCTATCCCTGCCTCGCCCAGCCACAGTGACAGGCTTGAAAAAATCAATAAAATAGGGATACCGGCAGAAAAACCCAAAAACAGCATAATAAGGGCTCGGCGGTCAAGAAAGGCTAAGAAAGCAGCTTTCCATCCTGAACTTTGTGTGGACATTGAATAATTATTTTCCAGTGAATCTTAAATTTTGCTATTCAAACGTTTAATTGATCAGGTTTCAATGCTTTTTATGAAATCCGCTGTCTTTTATAATGAAAGCTGATTCGCCTGCTTGATATTTTCCCTTAAACCTGTATACCTTTAAAACTCTAGCGAATATTAAGTTTTGGATTTTACAGTGACCCAAAGACTCGATCAAATGACATCTTCTTTATCTACCACTACTACAATTAATCTTGAGAAACAACTTGATCATGCCTATCCATCAGCATTGGACCGGACTGAAATTCAAAATACTTTAAACTTAACTGCGCTCAAGCCAGAACAGCTTACTCATATTCCTGATCTGGAGAAAATTCCTTCCTCAACAAAACGGATCAAGCCTCTTAATAATTTTTTAGGTCAAGACCGGGCCAAAGCCTCTGTCGAGGCCGGAATTACGCTACCTTATTCAGGCTATAATATCTTTGCTGTAGGTACAGCAGGTCTAGGTAAACGTACTATGATCCGGCGCCTGTTACAGCAGCATGCCAAAGCCATGCCTACGCCAGACGACTGGGTGTATGTCAATAATTTTGAAAATGCCCGCCAGCCCATACTACTACGTTTTCCGGCCGGACATGGACCCAAGTTTCAAAAAGCCCTGCATCAAACCTGGCAGGTTGCACTCAAACAGTTAGAACGGCGCTTTAGTGCCGAGACCTATCACAACCAGATCGAGTTAATTCGTCAGCAAACCGGCAATGAACAACAGCAGGCACTGGTAGAATTAACCAAAGAGGGCGAAGGCCTTGACCTTAAACTGGTCTCCCATCAAGAACAGCATTGCTTTGTTCCTGTACAGATTAAAGATGGCAAACTTGAAGAACTGAGCCAGACCGAAATTAATGCACTGAGCAGCAAAGAACGTGCTGAAATCGCATCCAATATGCGTTATATGGATAAAAAACTGGAGCGATTGGGCTTACATTTGGGTGATCTTGAAGATGAAGCCAGAGATCAGGTATCAGACCTGAACCGCGAAATTGCTAAACAGGTGGTAATGCCGCGAATTGAGAGTATTCTCAATAAATACGCTGAAGTTGCCGGCTTAGAGAAATACCTGAAGCAATATGCAGAAAACATTATTGAAAATGTCGAGATGATTCTGGATCAGGAAGAAGACGAATTCTCGCCTGCTTTATTCAGTCGTGTCCCTTCCCGCTATCAGGTCAATACTATAGTCAGTAATAAGCCAAACAGCGGCGCCCCTGTTATTTTTGAAGATTTCCCAACCCACTACAATCTTTTAGGCCATGTTGAGCAGCTAACTCAAAATGGTACGATCAGTACAGATTTTAGTCTGATCCGCCCTGGTGCACTGCATAAAGCCAACGGCGGATTCTTAATTTTAGAAGCAGAACAGCTTTTAGAACAGCCTTATGCATGGCAGGGTTTAAAACGTGCCTTAAAGTCTGGGCAGCTTAAATTATCATCGCTTGAACATATGCTAACTTTGACTGGCAGTATTTCAATCGAACCTGCACCCGTACCTTTAAACTTAAAGGTGGTTCTACTAGCTGAACCTGAAATTTATTATGAGATTCTGGAGGTTGAACCAGAACTCGACAGTATTTTTAAAATCCGTGCAGATTTTACTGATACATTACAACGTAATGACACTAACGAACAGGCTTACATGCAGCTCATTGCAGATTATGTACAGGCAGACAAGTTATTACCCTTTGACCGCTCTGCACTTGCTGCGCTCCTGACAGACTCAAGCCGCCAAGCAGAAGATCAAAGTTCTCTGTCTTTACATGCACTGACTTTAGGTGACCTAATACGTGAAGCTCATCATCATGCCCATCAGGCGGGTGACAAGGTGGTTTCTGCCAAATACATCAATATGGCACTTGATCACCGTAAATATCGCTTAGGTTATTTAAGGGAGCTTTATTGGCAGGACCTGTCCCGCGGTACTCAGCTGATTGAAACGTCTGGGCACCGTCTGGGCCAGATTAATGCCTTATCTGTAATTCATTATGCAGATGTAGAGTTTGGTCTGCCTTCCCGCCTGACTGCATCGGTATACCAAGGCGGTGGAGATATTCTTGATATCGAACGCAGTGTTGAACTTGGTGGTTCTTTGCATGCTAAAGGCGTACTACTGATGTCCAGCTTTTTGAAAGCACATTTTGGCCGCGAGCAAATGCTTCATTTCTCGGCAGCATTGGCTTTTGAACAGAGTTATGGACAAGTAGATGGAGATAGCGCCACTGTTGCAGAGTTATCGGCCCTGCTCTCTGCTATTAGTCAGATTCCGATTGACCAGTCTTGGGCAATTACAGGCTCTATGAACCAGCTTGGACAGGTACAACCGGTGGGTGGCGTCAATGCCAAGATCGAAGGCTTCTTTGATGCATGTAAACTGCAAGGTCTAACTGGAAAGCAGGGCGTCATTATTCCACGCCAAAACATGCAGCACCTGATGCTACGCCAAGATGTGATTGATGCTGTCAATGCCGGCCATTTTCATGTCCATGCTATTAGCACGATTGATCAGGCGCTAGAGATTTTAATGGCCCAACCTGTAGGTATATTAGATAAAAAAGGCCGTTATAGTAAAGGTTCCATCTATGCGGCAGTTATGGAGCAGCTTGAATACTGGCAAGCACTTGAAGATGGTGAAGAAATGAGTGAGGATCCTAAGAAGAAGAAAAAAAAGAAGAAAAAAAAGAAGAAAAATGAAATAAAGATTGCCATTGAAGGGAATACAGTCGATCAAATACCAGCAGGTAATATATCTGCTGAACTTTCTGGTCAGCCCTGACCTCTTAATAAAAAAGCGCCTTTAACAAGGCGCTTTTTTATGGTTGGGCAGTTACTCAAGCTTCTGGAGCTGGGCTATACTGCTCGACCAATGGCTTGAGCTCACCATTTTGAAACATTTCCAGCATAATGTCACTTCCGCCTACCAGCTCACCATTTACCCAGAGTTGTGGGAAAGTTGGCCAGTTAGCAATTTTAGGCAGTGTTGCACGAATATCCTGATTTTCCAGAATATTTACATACGCAAATGGACGGCCAATTTGACTGAGTGCTTCTACAGCACGCGCTGAGAAACCACACTGCGGAAATTGTGGAGTGCCTTTCATATAAAGAAGTACAGCATGTTTAGCGATTTGATCGCGAATTAACGCTTCAGTATCACGTGCTTGTTCAGTCATAGATCAATCCTCAACTATTCTATCGGCCATTATACCTAAAACTGAGGAAAACTGGGTCCGTGTCAAAGATATTTCTATGTTAATTTGATTTTTGGCCTTTTATTCTGAGGCTGTTTTTGCTTATATAAACTTTTTAATCCACCTAACATCAAGAGTTAGCCATGAATAATATTACCCTCGCCCCTGTACAAGCTGATCAACCATCGCATCTGATGCCAGTCTTTGGCCGTCAATCGATCAGTTTTGTCCGAGGTCGAGGAGCGTATCTTTATACCGAAGATGGCACCGAGTATCTGGATGCACTTACCGGTATTGCCGTATGCGGTTTAGGCCACGCTCACCCAGTACTGGCCGAAGCAATTGCCGAACAGGCGATGACTCTCATTCATACCAGCAATCTGTTTGAAGTGCCTTGGCAAACAGCTGCTGCGCAGAAACTGGCTCAGGTCTCTGGTATGGAAGAGATTTTCTTTTCAAACAGTGGTGCTGAATCCAATGAAGGTGCTATCAAAATTGCACGTAAATACGGTTATCAGCAAGGTATAGCTACCCCTAAAATTATTGTAGCGGACAAGTCTTTTCATGGACGGACTTTGGCAACTTTATCTGCCACAGGTAATAAAAAGGTCCAGGAAGGCTTTGCTCCACTGGTAGAAGGCTTTATCCGTGTACCATTTGGCGACCTCGAAGCCATTGAAGAGGCTGCACTTCAGCATCCGGATATTGTCGCTATCCTGATTGAGCCTATTCAGGGTGAAGGTGGCGTGAATACTGCAGCACAAGGCTTCAGCTATCTGGAAGATGTACGTCGAATTTGCAACCAGCACAACTGGCTGATGATGCTGGATGAAGTACAAACCGGAAATGGACGTACTGGCAAATATTTTGCTTACCAGCATACCAATATTATTCCAGATGTACTGACAACTGCTAAAGGCCTAGGCAACGGTTTTCCAATTGGTGCGGTAATGACTCAAGGCCGTGGTGTAGGCGTACTTGCTGCTGGAAATCATGGATCAACCTATAGTGGTTCAGCACTGGGTTCACGTGTGGTTTATACCGTACTTGAACTTTTGGAAAAGGAAAATGCACTGGAGAACGCAGCTCAAATCGGTCAATATATTGTGGACCAGATTCGTGAACAGCTGAAAGAATATCAGGTTAAAGTCCGCGGTTTCGGAATGATGATTGGTATTGAATTACCGAAAGACTGTGGCGAACTGGTAAATATTGCACGCGACGAGTACAAACTGATTATTAATGTAACTGCTGGTTCTGTGGTCCGTTTATTGCCGCCACTTAACATGACACAAGAGCAAGCCGATGATCTGATTCAGCGTCTAATCCCGGCAATCAAGAATTTTCTTGAGGCTTAACAGATAAGAAAGTAATATAAAAAAGCCGCTCAGTGCGGCTTTTTTATACTCTTGTTTAAGATGCTTCCTGATAGACTCTGCCACCGGGAAGTTGACTAAAATACTGTTTCAGAGCATCCAGACAGCGATGAATTTTCATTGGCTGCTGTTCACGTCGAGAGATAATTGCATAAAGAGTAAAAGCAGGCAGTTTCCACTCAGGCAATACCTCAACCAAAGATCCATTAATCAGATCTTTCTGCACATCCAGATAAAGAATACGCGCCAAGCCATGTCCATGCTGACATAATGATTTCGCGACCAGCACATTGTTACTGTACAGACGGCAACGCATTTCCAGGTCAACAACTTCACTTGTCACACCATGCTGGAATGAAAACTGCTGATAATTATTCATGACATTAATTGGAATAAGATCATGATTTTTTAAATCTTCAGGACGTGATATTGGAGCAGACTGGTTCAGGTAACTTGGAGAAGCAACCAGAATCTGCTCAACCCGGGCCAGCGGCACGGCGGTCAGATTAGAATCCTCTATTTTTGAACTCATGCGTACAGCAATATCAATACGGCCTTCAATCAGGTCAATATATTTATTCTCAGCCTCAAAATGAACAGATAAACCGCGATGTGCAGATATCCAGTGAGACAGAGCAGGTACAAGATGCATGGCACCTATTTCTGGCGTGGTCGCAATGCGCAGGTCACCGACCAGTTCATCGCGCAGTTCATTAATTCGAACCTTTCCACGTTCAGCAGCAGCGAGCATTTCTCGACAGCTGTGGAAAAAAGCTTGTCCCGCTTCGGTCAGACTCAACTTCCGGGTAGAACGATGCAGAAGAATTACTTCCATTTCATTTTCTAATGAGCGGATTTGCTGACTGACGGCGCTTGTCGTAATACCAAGTTCACGAGCCGCACCGCTAAACGAGCTTTTTTCAACAACGCAAGCAAATACTCCCATTGCCCGGAGTTGATCTAACATAAAATTCCCTCTGAACTTTGAGCTGTCTTTATTATTCAATATTTGATAAAAACAACTCGTTGTATTATACGGGGATTTTCTAGTTTTGCATTAATTTATTAATTAATTGGTAAAATGCTTGCCGGATTGATCGGTTTACCATCCAGACGGATCTGGAATTCCAGCATAACCTGATTCGTACCACTAGAACCCATTTCAGCAATTTTTTGTCCTGCTGTTACATTATCACCGCTTTTTACCAGCATTTTACTATTATGTGCATAAGCACTAATATAACCATCTATATGCTTAATCAGGACCAGATTTCCATACTCTTTCAAGCCATCTGCCGCATAAACCACCTGTCCGTCTGCTGCTGCAAATACTGGATCGCCCAGATTTCCTGAAAAACGGGTTCCTTTAATATTACTTGCCGGATTATAAGCCTGAAGTACAGGCCCATTGGCCGGTTTCACCCATCGTAATGTCGTACTACGAACCGGTATGCTCGGTGTAGGGCTGGTTGGCTGGACAGTCGTACGAGTAGTTGTGGTTACAGGCGGCGGTGTTGGCAGAGCAACACGCTGACGCTGAATTGGGGCAGCCTGGGTAATCGGCTGGGTTTGACTACGGCGTGTACCTGAATTTTTCAGGCGCAGTGACTGGTTTACATAAATCCGGTAAGGGGCTGAAATATCATTCATTTCAGCAATACTTAAATAGCTCAGACCATAACGCGCTGCAATACCGCTTAAGGTGTCACCAGAGCGTACTGTATAGTAATCTGGTGCAGTTGCATAACGAGTCGGATTATTGATCTGAGGTTTAGAAGCACAACCTGTAAGAATCAGGGTAGAAACAACAGCAACCGACAACACTATTTTTTTCATGATTGTTGTAGTTGGAACAGGAAATAGGCGGTGTTGTGGAACCAATTGCATTGATCTCCCTCTCTTATATAGACTCAAAAAACAACTGCGCTAAGGGTATCAAAAAAGTCCGGTGAAAATCATTTCACCTTTCCTTTTTCACAAACTTATAACATAACTGGTTTGTCCGTGTTTAGCTGAGCTCAAGATCTGTTTGTAAACTCTCCAGTATTGCATAGTTGGTGGCGTCCATCTGAATTGGCGTAATACTCACATAACCATTGGCAATTGCAAAAAAATCTGATTGAATCTGGTGAATATTTTCTCGCGGTTCTGTTACTGCCTCACCAGCCAGACCAATCCAGTACACTTGGCGGCCACGTGGGTCTACATGGCTGGTAATCGGTTTAGATTGAGAACGCTGACCCTGATAAGTAATCTGGGCACCTTTAAGTTCCTGTAGGTCTGGAATATTAATATTCAAGATATGACGTGGCGGTAACTGGGGCAAACCACGAGCAATAAAATCATGAACCCAACGAGCAGCAACCTTGAACTCATCAGGATGTACATATGAGCGTACATTACCGCCAGCAAGTGAAACGGCAATAGCCGGCTGCTTCATGAGACGGCCTTCAAAAGCAGCACCTACTGTACCAGAGTACAGTACGTCATCGCCTAAATTAGCTCCACTATTGATACCACTGACGACCAGATCAAACTCGAAATCAAACAGGCCATTCATAGACAGGTAAACACAATCTGCAGGTGTGCCATTAACAGCCCAAACATCTTCAGCAATAGGTACCGGTCTTAAAGGACGGTCTAGGGTTAACGCACTCGAATAACCACTCCGCTCGGCTTCAGGAGCAACCACAACTACACGACCTAAAGGTTTCAAGGCCTGTGCAAGCGCCTGTAGGCCTGGAGCAAACACACCATCATCATTGGCAATTAGAATATTCACACAAAAATCTCGGTTAAAAAAATGACTGTAGAGGACATTAAATTGAATTATTCAATAAATTATATATATTTGACTCTCTACATCTACCTATAAATTTGTGAAAACAATGATTAAGTCATTTTTATTACGGGGACTAATGAGTCTGGGGTTTGTTGCAGTCATGTCTCAGGTGGCACTGGCCAATGAGGGCTTGACTCAGCAAGAGGCTGATACACTGGTCAAAGAAGATATTGCAGGCACTCAGGTACTGGCAGAGGTATGTCCAGCAATCTTGGGGAAAAATACTCGTCTGGACACTAATATCCAAAAGCTGATTAACAGCTATCTGGGAGAATACTCTGATTCCTCAATGACTTATGCCCGTTTGCAAAATGATATAGAGTATAAGCGTGTGCTTGCTGAAGCACGTTCAGCTGCAAAAGAAGCTGATCAGGAAGAACAGAAATCAGTATGTCAGGATGTTCTGGACTTTGAGTAAAACATCGACTTAAAAATATAACCTGTTTTAGAAATCCCGGCTTTTCCAAGCCGGGATTTTTATGGTGCATGTACAGGCTAGATACACTTTATCTATTTTCTTTCCATGATTTTTGATTAAGCTGTTTTGCTAATTGCTTGTATTATGAGACTAAAACTGTATGAAATTAAAACACTTCTCTAAAATGGGTTTAGGTTTGTTCACAGCTCTTATGTTAACTGCGCCTGGTACTTATGCGGCAGAAAACAACAAAGCTGGTTCTGAAAATATTGATGTAACACCACAGCAGCAGGTTACCCAAGAAGAGCTCGCCGCTATTTATGTGTTGTCTGAGATTTGTCCGGGACTGATTGGTAAAGACCAGAAATTTAATGAGGGATATAGCCGTCTGGCTCAGGCACATATGCCTGGCGAGAAAAATGCAGTTTCTGCCCTAGAAAAACGCAGTAAAGCAAAAAATTTCCAGAGTGTTCTGAAAGAAGCACGTCAGGATGCTAAAAATGCAGGCAAATCTAAAAACACCCAAGTTTGCCGTGACGTCGCTAGTTACGGTGCCTAATACCCGATAGTTACAATACTGTATGAAATAAGCTGGCTTCCTGGTAGAAGTCAGCTGTGCTTTGGCCTAAAATGCTAGCCTCTTTTTGTGCTCATATTAAGTATTGGAACCTCCTAGAATGACCCGAAAAAGTGCCATTGCTGCCCTACTCTTATTACCATCTTTCTCATATGCAGCAACAGTCCTCTCTTCTCCACCAGAATTGAATAATAAATCCTATGTTCTGATGGACTATGAGACCGGGCAAATCCTGGCTGCAAAAAATGAAAATGAAAAGCTGGCACCTGCCTCAATGACTAAAATGATGACCAGCTACATCATTGAGCAAAAATTATTAAAAGGTGAACTCACCGAAAACGAACAGGTTCGTATGAACGAGTCAGCCTGGTGCCGAGGAAGCAGTTCTGAATCATGTATGTACGTTCCTTTAAATGGAACAGCCTCTGTCCTAGAAATGCTGCGAGGTATCATCGTACAATCTGGTAATGACGCATCAAAGGCCGTGGCTGAACACGTAGCTGGGAATGAAGGTACCTTCGCCCATATGATGAATCAGGAAGCAAAACGTATTGGCATGGTAAATACCCATTTCGTTAACTCGACAGGTATGCCAGCTGAAGGTCATGTTTCTACGGCCAAAGATATGGCCATACTTGCACAGCACATCATTAAAGACAGCTCTAAATATTATCCGATCTATTCAGAAAAAGAATTTACCTTTAACGGTATCAAACAGGGTAACCGTAATGCCCTGCTTTATACTGACCCAAGTGTGGACGGCTTGAAAACAGGACACACTGATGAAGCTGGCTTCTGTCTGACTACTTCATCAAAACGTGGTCCAATGCGACTAATTTCAGTAATCTTTGGTGCGCCAACCATGCAGGAACGCGCAACTCAGACTCGTGATCTGCTGGGATGGGGTTATGCCAACTTTGAAACTGCCAATGTACAACCTGCAAAACAGGTTCTGGCTAAATCAAAAGTCTGGTTTGGTCAGGAAAATGAGGTTGAAGTAGGTCTTGCCGAGAACTTTAACGTGACTATGCCAAAAGGTCAGGCCGACAAAATTAAAACCCAGCTGGTGGTTCAGCCTAAACTAAATGCTCCCCTCCAAAAAGGCCAAGTAGTAGGTAAACTGGTGGCTAGCCTAGATGGTAAAGTTATTGCAGAAAAGCCATTAGTCGCATTAAAATCGGTAGAAGAAGCAGGTTTCTTTTCACGTATGATCGACCATATTAAACAGTTCTTTAGCAACTTGTTCTAATTACACTTTTTAAGCTTATGCTAAAGTTAGGGCATCTTTACTGCGGTATGGATGCTTTTTATTTTATACTGACCTGATTTTTGATTGGTTCCCCAGAAATGAATAACAATATTCGCTCCTACCTCGAACATACACCACAAGTTGATAACAGCTGCTACATCGATAGCATGGCAGTCGTTATTGGAGATGTGCATTTGGCTGAAAATGTTTCTGTCTGGCCTTTTGCAGTGGTACGTGGCGATGTAAACAGTATTCGTATTGGAAAGAACAGTAATGTACAAGACCATTGCATGCTGCATGTTAGCCATAAAAAAGCTGATAAACCTGAAGGTTCTCCACTGATTATTGGTGAAGATGTGACGATTGGACATCATGTAATATTACATGGCTGTACTATAGGAAACCGGGTACTGGTTGGCATCAAGACCGTTATTCTGGATGATGTCATCATTGAAGATGACGTAATGATTGGGGCAGGCAGTCTGGTACCGCCACGCAAGCGACTGGAGAGCGGTTATCTATATGTAGGGAGTCCTGTACAAAAAGTTCGACCACTTACAGACAAAGAAAAAGAATTTCTTCCATACTCAGCAAGACACTATGTGAAAGTCGCAAATAATTATCAGGAAAATTAATTTATAGCCTAATGATATCTCTTCTATCATTTAGGTTTAAAATTATCTTGTCCAAGAAAAAATCTATGAACTCTGCTTAAGATCAACACTAACCTAAACATAGTCAGCTATGAGAAAAGACTAAAAATGATATTAAAAAGTATAGCTTCGAAGGCATTTCAGTAAATGCTACGGACAGCTCTCTTTTATATAGTATTAGGCTTTTTAGACTTATCAGCGTTCCGAAAATTATATGATTGAGCTTGTCTGTCGTCAGTAGCATAATCAGCCCTGTAACTGAGCCGGTTGAGCAAGGTGAATTTTATAACTGGAAGAAAAGCTATAATCATTTTTTAAGGAAAGTCGATCCAATTTTTTATTGATCGATGAAAAAAGTTTAAAGACTATTTTGGTATAGCACTCAGCTACTATAACAGCGCTTTTATCCTGCACTTCATCAATCTGGACCATCTGTAAAAGCAGATTCGTTTGACAAGGTTAACTCTGATATAAAGTTTCTGTATGATCAGCCGCTACTTGACCGGAATAATACAGCTATCAATTTTTTAAATCTAAAAATTCAGTTATATCTATAGTTCAGAAGTAAATAAAATTTAAGGGATTAATATTACTAAAGATATAAGTATGGTGGCTTTGGAACACCGGATCTTGAAACATCTGACTGTAAATGACGTTTGTGACCTGTAATATGGATAGGTAGCCAAGTGAAAAAATTTCAATAATTGATCGATATTTTCCAGCACAGATAATAAGCAATAAAATATTATTCAATACTTAGTCTGGCATGAGCATAGCCATATCCACCTAAATTTTGTAGAATACGGCTTTTACCTTCCGGTGCTTTTAAATGACTGCTTGGACACCACATGTGACTGTCGCAACCGTCGTAGAAAAAGATGGTAAATTTCTGTTTGTTGAAGAACAGGCTGAAGGCGTAACTCATACTGTATTTAACCAGCCTGCAGGCCATGTCGAAGCAGGTGAAACAGTCGTTCAGGCTGCTGTGCGTGAGACCATGGAAGAAACTGGTTATGAGGTAGAAATACACTCTTTGCTAGGCATCTATACTTATACCCCTCCCATGTTTCCTGATCGTACTTATTATCGTTTCTGCTTTCTTGCCAAGGCAGGCACTTACAATGCTGATGCACCACTAGACACTGGTATTGTCGGCGCAGTATGGATGACTCTAGACGAGCTGACCGAGACAGCCCGTGCACGCAGTCCACTGGTCATCAAAGCAGTTCAAGACGCACTGTCAGGGCAAAAATTTCCTTTATCGCTCATCTATGAGCACCAAAATTCTCCCCTTATTTCAAATCTGGATGCTTAATCCTATGCAACAACGTGTCATCGTCGGTATGTCTGGTGGTGTAGATTCTTCTGTTTCTGCAGCACTTCTTCTTCAACAGGGTTATCAGGTTGAAGGTCTCTTCATGAAGAACTGGGAAGAAGATGACGGCACGGAGTACTGTACTGCAATGAAAGATCTGGCTGATGCACAGGCTGTCTGTGACAGAATCGGCATCAAGCTGCATACCGCAAATTTTGCAATGGAATATTGGGATCGTGTATTCGAACATTTTCTGGCCGAATATGCTGCAGGCCGTACGCCTAATCCGGATATTCTTTGTAACAAGGAAATTAAATTCCGTGCATTTCTAGATCATGCCGTAAAACTGGGTGCAGATTTTATTGCTACTGGTCATTATGCTCGCCGTGGTGAAACTAAATATAATTCGCAAGGTGAAGCTTATGCAGAACTATTGCGTGGCGTAGATACGAATAAAGACCAGACCTACTTTCTGCATGCTGTTCATGGCCGTGAAATTAACAAGACTCTATTTCCAGTAGGAGAAATAGAAAAACCGCAGGTACGTAAAATCGCAGAAGAGCTTGGTCTGGCCACAGCAAAAAAGAAAGATTCAACCGGTATCTGCTTCATTGGTGAACGCCGCTTTAATGACTTTCTTAAACAGTATCTGCCAGCACAGCCGGGGAAAATCGTTCTCGATGATGGTAAAGAGGTTGGTGAGCATCACGGGTTAATGTACTATACACTCGGCCAGCGCGGCGGTATTGGAATTGGTGGCTTAAAAGGTGCGGCTGAAGGTGCGTGGTTTGTGCTGTATAAAGATATTGCGGGTAACCGTCTGGTAGTAGGCCAAGGCCATGAGCATCCTCTTATGCAGAGTACAATTCTTTGGAGTGAAGCGATTGACTGGGTTGCGGGTGAACAGGAAATTCCTGCATCCGGATTACGTTGTACAGCAAAAACTCGTTATCGCCAAGCTGACCAGGATTGTACGGTTTATAAAGATGATTCTAGTACGCAAGGGGTACGGGTTGAATTTGATGATCCCCAACGCGCAGTTACACCAGGACAAAGTGTAGTATTTTATAGTGGTGAAGTTTGCTTAGGTGGTGGCGTGATTCATCATACCAATGCACCTGTTCCCGATTTTATTTAGCAAGGAAGTGATCAGGCATGGTTGATTTCCCCTTTCAACAGCCTCAAACCCTGAGTGAGCGCCAAAACAGGGCTTTAGCCTTGGCAGCCGTATTCCAGGCTACTCAGCTTACTCATATGACCGCCATGTCCGGTCAAAAAAGTATGGGCGAAAGTGGCAATTTCTATTTCGAACAGCTGATTAAAGCCAGTTTGAATATTCGCCCAACTGTTAATCATTCTAGCCAGACACTCGATTTTTTTAATCACCTTGCCGATATATCTTTAGGTTTAAAAACGCTGGAAAGCAGTATAATCCAGCCTTTTTCAAGCACCCCCAAATCTCGTATTCCTAAAATCTCGGCAGCTAAACTGCCCATGTCGTATGCTATGGCCTTGCTGCAATTAGAAAAGAAGGTTTATCGGAATCCGGAATATGTCCAGATTATTGAAAAATCTCAGCAAAAAATATTAAAACAGCTTTCTTTTTTCGATAATAATTATTTGCACCCCAGTATTCTTGCCAATCTTGCCCAGACCTATGTCGATACAGCAGGACAGATTAATCCGCGTATTTTAGTTCGTGGTAACGCTGAAGCATTTAAAGACACACAACATACCAACCGGATTCGCGCCAGCCTGTTTACTGGTCTGCAAATGGCACATTTGTGGCGTCAGCTCGGTGGCAGCTCCTGGAATATGATTTTCAGGAAACGTAAATTACTACAGGATATTCAGGATCTCGCTCGTTTACAGTATCAGGCGGTTTAACTGATGCAAAATGGGCTTGCTGCTTAGCTTTAATTCCAGACTTCAAGGAATCACTATGAACGCTTTAACTGCACTTTCACCACTCGACGGGCGCTACGCAAGCAAATGCGATGCATTACGCCCTTATCTTTCTGAGTTTGGCCTGATCCATGCCCGTGTTACTGTTGAAGTGCGTTGGTTACAAGCGCTCGCAAAACATCCTGAAATTACTGAAGTTGCTGATTTTAGTGCTGCAACCAATGCTGCTCTTGACCAGATTGTTACAGAGTTTTCTGAAGCTGATGCTAACCGGATCAAGGAAATAGAGCGCACCACTAACCATGATGTCAAAGCAGTCGAATATTTCTTGAAAGAAAAAATTGCCGGTATTGATGAGCTAAAGAATGCAGGTGAATTTATTCACTTTGCCTGTACATCTGAAGATATAAATAATCTGTCTCATGCATTAATGCTGAAAAATGGCCGCGATGTGCTACTGAAAAGCATGCAACAGTTATTAAACTCAATTATTGCCCTGGCTGAAACGCACGCAGACCAGCCAATGTTGTCCCGTACTCATGGCCAGACAGCCAGTCCGACTACCTTGGGTAAAGAAATGGCAAATGTTGCCTATCGTCTGGCGCGTCAGATCAAGCAATTTGAAAATGTTGAACTGCTTGGGAAAATCAATGGTGCAGTAGGTAACTATAATGCCCACCTTTCAGCTTATCCAGATATCAACTGGCCAGCACACTCTCAGGCTTTTGTTGAGTCTCTAGGTCTCACCTTTAATCCGTATACAACTCAGATTGAACCGCATGACTACATGGCGGAACTCTTTGATGCCCTACGCCGCTTCAACACCATCCTGATCGATTTTAACCGGGATGTATGGGGTTACATTTCTCTAGGTTATTTCAAGCAAAAACTTAAAGAAGGTGAAGTTGGTTCATCCACCATGCCACACAAAGTTAACCCGATTGACTTTGAAAACTCTGAAGGTAACCTCGGTATCGCTAATGCAGTACTGGCTCACTTGGGTGAAAAATTACCTGTTTCTCGCTGGCAGCGTGACCTGACGGACTCTACCGTACTTCGTAATATGGGTGTAGGTTTTGCACAAAGCCTGATTGCGTTTGATGCATGTCTTAAAGGTGTAGGTAAGCTTGAGCTAAATGCTAACCGCCTGCTTGAAGATCTTGATCAGGCACAGGAAGTACTGGCAGAACCGATTCAAACAGTAATGCGTCGTTACAACGTAGAAAAACCTTATGAAAAGTTAAAAGCATTGACTCGTGGCCAGGCTATGACGCGAGAGATGATGGTAAACTTTGTAAATGGCAATGAGCTGGAAGCCGTGCCTGCTGCTGATCGTGCCCGTCTTGCTGAAATGACCCCCGCAACTTATACCGGCAATGCTGCTGAACAGGCAAAACAGCTTAAAGAGCTGATTGAAAAAATCTAATTGAAAAAATAAAAAAGCGGAGCTTTGGCTCCGCTTTTTTATTATGATGACTTTAACTTATATATTTAAACTTAAAGTTTTCTAAAATTAAAATGATTGATTACCATTTACATGCGAAACATTGGGGTGTCTTTATAATTTTAGCTTTGGCTGTGATGATTGCCAGCATTCATCCAATGGAGCTATCTTCTTATCTTCTCCATCAACTCGGCACCCTATTGATGTGGATTGCTCTGATTATTCTTATTAAGAAAATCGGACTCGGCTTTGGTAGCGTAACTTCTTATATTATCTTTCTGCTGATTCATGTATTAGGTGCCCATTATCTCTATTCTTATGTTCCTTATAATGAATGGTTCATTCAGTTATCAGGGATAGATTTGAATCAGATGATGGGCTGGCAACGTAACATGTATGACCGTCTGGTACACTTTGCTTATGGTTTACTACTCTATCCGGTATTTTTAAGGTTACATCAGGTTTGGCTACCAGATTTGAAACCTTGGATATGGTTTATCCTTGTGATTGAGTCTGTCATGAGTACCAGCCTGATTTACGAATGGATAGAATGGCTGATAGCAATTAACTTATCACCTGAAGCTGCAGAAAACTATAATGGCCAGCAAGGTGATATTTGGGATGCACATAAAGATATATTGCTTGCAACTCTCGGAGCAATAATGACAGGTATCATCGTTTTAATTAAGGAGAATTATAAAACTTTATTAAATAGATCTTGAAATATTATTAAATAATTTTTTTTAATATTTTTATAACATGTAGTTATCTAGATTTATGCTAATATCCTTTTAAACAAAAATTTATTTTACTTAGCTGAAATAAATATACACACATTAATATCCAAAATAAAAAATTAAGCTTGAAAAATTAAATTTATTGTTCATAAATAATTACAATCTACCCTTAATAAAGTTCTAATTTGTATATTACGAGCAATAATTATATTTTATTGAGATTATAACCCTTTTCTCTGTAATTATCATTTACTCTAAAAATACACTTAACTTTTTCTTTGATTATCTTTAATTTTATTAAAAATTATCACAACTTATATAATATCCATTATTAAAACTAACTTTATCAAAAATGTTTTATTAGAAGCTGAATACTATTCATTTTTATAAAAAATAAGAAACAAAATATTAGTATTAATTTTTAATAAAATTAAATATTATAAAAATCAAATTAATACAATATAATTTTTATTATATTCACAAAAGTTAACTATTTCTCTTATTTTAATACTGTATGAATATTATACACATTATAATCAATACAGGTGAAGAAATGGCACATAATATTATTTTAGTTACTTGGAATGAATCAGCACAAGCCTTTGAAAATTTTAGTAAATTTAAAGACTCCCCTATTAAGGATATTAATGAAGTTACGCTTTTAAAACGCCAAGAAAATGGTAGTTTTAAAATTGAAGAACAAATAGATCCCAAACAAAATAATGGGATTTTAAGTGGCAGCCTACTGGGTTCTTTAATTGGAATATTGGGTGGCCCACTTGGCTTACTTTTAGGTTTTACCACGGGTGCATTAATTGGTGGAACCTATGATATTAATCGTGAACAAGATGATTTAGCTGTACTGGCTAGAATTAGCCAAGCATTACCCCTCGGCACTGTGGGTATACTCATTGATATTCATGAAGCGTCTGAAGATTTTATTGATGCGCTTTTTGAAAAAACCGGAGCAACAATTTATCGCTGGGATTATGAAGATGTACAGGCAGAAATTGAAGCCAGTATTGAAACCTGGCAAGAAACTCAACGTATTGCAAACTTGACTTTGAAAGAACAGAAGAAAGCTGAGCATAAAGCAAGACGTCAAGCTAAATGGGAAGCTTTTAAATCCCATTTCCATCGTGAGCATGCTAAATAATTTCTCTGTATAATTGTCCTGTTTTTACATCAATATAATTTCCTATTAAAAAAGCTCACTTTAGTGAGCTTTTTTAATAGGACTTCACGATAATCTTAAAGTTCTGGATCACGCATCTGTACCAGATTGGAACTGGCTTTAGCCAAGGTATCCATTACTTTATTTAGTACTGCTGGCACCAGTGCATCTGCCATTTGCGCGGCCTGAAGACCCAGTTTTTCGCCTAAGGTTGGTTTACGGCGAGTTGAAATAACATACACATCATGCTGTGGTAGAGCACTCAGTAAATACTCATCTGAAGTTTTCAGCTCATCTACTAAATTTAAATCTAGAGCATCCTGACCATACCAATGCTCACCTGTTGCTACTTTCTCAACATTTAGTTTTGGGCGGTATTTTTCTACAAAATGCTTAAACAAAGCATGGGTCTGTTGCAGTTCCTGCTCAAATTTGGCTTTACCTTCTGGCGTATTTTCGCCGAACATAGTAACAGTACGCTTATATTCGCCTGCAGTATAAAGCTCAAAATCGACATTATGTTCTTTTAATAAACGGTTAAAATTTGGTACCTGAGCCACAACACCAATTGAACCAACAACAGCAAATGGTGCGGTAATAATTTCATTTGCAATACAGGCCATCATATAACCACCGCTGGCAGCAACCTTGTCTACACAGATAGTTAAGTGAAATCCTGCATCACGTAAACGCACCAGCTGTGCTGCTGCGAGTCCATAACCATGTACCATTCCACCCGGACTTTCCAGACGCACCACTACACGGTCTTTTCCTGCTTTAGCCGTTGCCAGAATCAAGGTGATTTCTTCACGCAGATTTTCAACAGCTGAAGCTTGTACGTCGCCTTTAAAATCGATGACATAAATTTTCTGGTTATTTTTTTTACGTGCCCGCCCTTCTTTTGCCAGTTGTTGAGCAAGTTGCAATAATTCGAGTTTAGACGCTGTTGTCTGCGCAATTTTTTTTCGTTGTTCATTGACACGCGCATTAAGATGGCTAATACGAATCTCTGCGGGTAACTTTGGCGTATGAAATAACATAAAAAATCTATTCTCAGTTTAATTCGGTTTGTATCTTTAGATTAGGTCACTACTGGCATTTTTCAATAGCTTTATTATGTTTGTTATTTGCTCGTTCTTGTCTGATCAATAAAGCATATTGATTCATGATTGCTTTGATGGCGAATAAACGGAAATATATCCAGAATAATCCTGAATATAATACACCTATAATGAAGGCATTTATTGGCCACCAAGTTTGAATCCAGAAGTTACCACGTCGACCATTTTCAAAAGGGGTAAGCAGTGAGTACATCAGAATAAATAAGGCCAGGAACAGAAGAATAAAGCAATATTCTTTAAAAGGGGTATGCATAAAAGGTTCTTTACCTTTAAGTTGAGCAATGCGATAACGATACATTTTAAAATCAGAATTTGCCTTAATATAAGCTCGCCATTTTTGGCCAACCTTAATATTACTTTTTTGTCGTTTTAACCAAAAATAAAGTACAAAGCCGATTAAACTCGATACAACCACAAAGATGTCATATAACCAGCGATGATAATTGGTCATTCCCGGACTTTGAGATGTTGCAAACAAGCCATGATGGGGTATTAAAGTTGCAAGAGCTATACTCAATCCTACCATCAGCATAGCAAAATATTGATCTATATATTTGGTGCCAAACAGAACCTGGAATAAGTCTTTTAAAGCATGTTTCGAAATTTTTGCGTATTCTCGTTCTTCCGGCGTCAATTGCATTATTTTTTTAGCATGAAATTTTTATATCTCGCATCATAACAAAAAAACAGAGTATCAAGACTCTGTTTTTTTTAATATCTCAGGTTAAATAATTAGCCGAAGCGTCCTGTAATATAAGCTTCAGTCAATTGATGATCAGGCTGTGTAAAAACCTTTTCCGTAGAGTTGACCTCAATCAGATCACCTAAATGGAAATAAGCTGTCCGGTCAGATACACGCGCTGCCTGCTGCATCGAGTGAGTTACAATCGCAATGGTATACTGATTCGAAAGCTCCGAAATCAGTTCCTCTACCTTTGCAGTCGCAATCGGGTCAAGTGCAGAACATGGCTCATCCATTAATATCACTTCTGGACTTACCGCAATAGTACGGGCAATACATAAGCGCTGCTGCTGTCCACCTGAAAGTCCTGTACCAGGCTGATTCAAACGGTCTTTGACCTCATCCCAAAGTCCAGCCTTACGCAGGCTGTTTTCGACAATTTCTTCAAGGTCGTATTTGTCACGTGCCAGACCGTGCAGTTTAGGCCCATAAGCAACATTATCAAAAATCGATTTTGGAAACGGATTCGGCTTCTGGAACACCATTCCGACCTGTGCACGCAGTAATACGACATCCAGATTTGGATCATATATATCTTGCTGATCCAGTGTTACTTTTCCTGTAACCCGGCAGCTGTCAATAGTATCGTTCATGCGGTTCAAAGTACGCAAAAATGTTGATTTACCACAGCCTGATGGTCCAATGAATGCAATCACTTCATTTTCATAAATTTCAAGGTCAATTCCTTTGATCGCTTCTGTTTCGCCATAATAAACATGGACATCATCAGTGCAGATTTTGACTTTGTGTGCTGTTTCTTTTTTAGACGCTGCAGATGTATCGAACTGGGATACAAACGAAGTTGCAGATGTCTTGCCTGATCCGGTGACAGGTATTTGGGTTGGTTCTGAATTCACGGACGGTTCCTGCTTGTAAGCATTCATAACATTAGTATTCATATCTTGTCCTCAATTACCAGCGTACTTCAAATTTCTTACGTAACCAGATGGCCAAGCTGTTTAGGCCAATCATGAGTGCCAGCAGTACAATAATGGCGGCTGCTGTACGCCCTTCAAAAAAGTTACGTAATTCATTGCCCTGCCACAGAAAAATCTGTACAGGTAAAGCCGTGGATTGATCTAATGGGGAGGTTGGCACACTGGCCACAAAGGCACTCATACCAATCAATAATAGAGGAGCTGTTTCACCTAGTGCCTGCGCTACCCCAATAATTGCACCGGTTAAAATTCCTGGTAATGCAAGAGGTAACACATGATGAAAAATAGTTTGTACACGGGATGCACCCAAACCTAATGCAGCTTGACGAATTGAGGGAGGTACAGCTTTTAACGAGGCCCGTGTTGTGATAATAACCGTAGGCAATGTCATCAAACTCAGTACCAGACCACCCACTAACGGTGCCGATAATGGCAGATGCATCCAGCCAATAAAGATCGCAGCACCTAGTAAACCAAATACAATTGAAGGTACAGCGGCCAGGTTATTGATATTTACTTCAATAATATCGGTAATATAATTTTTTGGCGCAAATTCTTCCAGATAAATCGCACTTGCCACACCGATTGGAATCGAGATAAAGATGACAATCAGCATCATAAACAGCGAACCCATAAAAGCGCCAGCCAGTCCTGACGTTGCAGGAGAACTACGCGAATCGGGATTCGTAAAGATTTGAGTATTAAATGAAGTGGTCAATACACCTTGTGCTTCCATTTCATCTGCAAGCTTGCGTACTTCTGGACTTAACTGCTGCTGCTCATCCGGAAGATCACGGTCAATCTGGCCATGCACCCAGACATCCACATTGGCATCAGCCAAAATCTTGATGTCTTGCGTTTTACCAATTAAAGTGGGATTTTCAAATACCATATCGCGTAATCGGTAAGATTCCGAGCTGGTATAAATCTCCCCTAGCTCATCACGCTGTGGCGCCAGTGCAGGTGCTTTAGAGATAATACCATTTACGATCAAGGCATCCCAATCTACCATACCCATCTTTGTTTGCCAGGCAATGTAACGCTCCTGGAACTGGGCTGGACTTTCGCCTGCTTTTTGAACTGGACGTGGTCCGGCGTCAATAATATTAGGGTCAAAATATACAGGTACCGACATACCAGCTTGCCAGAACGCGGGCAAACCTTTAATCAGAATACTGCCAAAAAGTAAAGCCACAAAGAATAGCCCGGCCATTACTGCACTAAAGCCAGCAATACGGAAGATTTTCTCTTTACGATGACGCTTACTGAGTGATTTGGCAATTCTGTCTTTACGTTTTGCGCGCAAATCGGCAGCAGCTTGAGCATCGAATATATCTTTTTGGCCCAGCGGAGAAGTATTGGATGTACTCATTCGTATTGCTCGCGGTATTTACGCACAATGTAAAGTGCAACAATGTTAAGACCCAAAGTAATTACAAACAGGGTTAAGCCCAAGGCAAACGCCACCAGTGCCTGTGGACTGGCGAAATCAGTGTCACCAGTAAGTTGGTTAACGATAGTAACTGTTACTGTAGAGACAGCTTCTAGTGGGTTACCGTGCAGGATTGGACTGTTACCCGCAGCCAGCACCACGATCATGGTCTCGCCAATGGCACGTGAAGCAGCTAGCAAAAAGGCACCAATAATTCCGGGTAAAGCTGCTGGAAGTACCACCTGCCTAATGGTTTCAGACTTGGTCGCTCCAAGTCCCAGTGAACCGTCCCGTAGTGAACGCGGCACCTGAGTAATAATGTCATCTGACAGTGAAGAAACAAAAGGAATAATCATAATTCCCATCACAAAACCGGCAGTCAGTGCACTGGTTGCATTGATATGCAGGCCAACCGTATCTCCCAGCATCTTAAAGAACGGGCCAATGACCATTAAAGCAAAGACACCATAAACAATCGTCGGAATACCCGCCAGAATCTCAATAGTGGGCTTCGCCCAGGAACGTAAACCTGGAGATGCATATTCAGCCAGATAAATCGCAATTAACAGTCCAATTGGGACAGCTACCAGCAAAGCGATAGCACTGACCATGAGTGTGCCCCAGATCAGTGGCAACAAACCATAACTGCCTTCTGCGCCACCTGATGTACTAAAGCCCGGATTCCACTCTGTTCCAAAAAAGAATTCCAGAGGACTGACGAACTGGAAAAAGCGCATTGCTTCACTAAACATCGAAAGTACAATGCCAATCGTGGTCAGAATAGCAACTCCTGAACATAAAATCAGGCCAATATTAATGGCTTTTTCGACCTGATTACGTGCTCGGTACTGCTGACTTACATGTTTTTTTGCCCAGACCAGACCACCTAGCGCTACAGCAATAACCACAGCCATTTTGGAAAAGTTACCAATCATCTGGAATTTGGCTAACTGTTCTGCCGCTGCAACCTCATAAGCTGCTGGTTGATCACTTACCCCAAAACCTGATGCAATTGCCCTGATTCGCTCAACGATAACATCCAGTCCAGCAGGGTCCAGTGCCGTTACAGTCGCTGCCGGTATATTATTAAGGATAATATGCTTTAGAATATTTGGCTCAACCAGATTCCACACAATTAAAATTATAAAAGCCGGTATACCACACCATAATGCAACCAGTGCGCCATAATAGCCCGGACGCGAATGCAGACTGGCAGAATTATTCTCTTTACCTGCCAGTTTACGGCTTTTGGTGAGCCCAACCTGATAAGCAATTGCAATCAGCGCCAGTAACACTCCAATGAGCAGCAGATTCATGTATTCTCCACAATTCTTTCACATGACCGCATGAAAAAATCTTATTTACGCGAAAGCTGATGGCAGGTCTTCCCTGCCATCAGTCTTGAATAAGTCCACCTTACTGAACAGTTTTACCTGCTTTAAAATTTGCCAGTACTTTGGCACGTTCTGAGTCAGACAGTGAAATCAAGCCAGCCTTTTCAAGTTTAGAACCTTTACCTGAAACCTTTTTATTCAGGAAGTATTCTACATACTGCTCAAGTCCTTTGATTGATTTCAGGTGCTCACCTTTTACATAGAAGAACAGTGGACGGGAAACAGGGTACTTACCAGAAAGGATAGTTGCTTCAGACGGTGTTACATTATTTACTGTTGCTACACGCAGGCGGTCACGGTTCTGGTCATAAAAACCTAGACCAAATACACCAACTGCGCTCGGATTTGTTTTCAGACGGCTGAGTGTTTCAGTATAGTCACCTGAGATTTCAATGACACGACCATCTTTACGGAAAGTCGAACATACAGTTTTTTGAGTATCTTTATCTAGATTCTTGTTGTACTCATATGCTTTACAGCCCAGATCAACCATTTTTTCCTGGAACACTTCACGTGTACCGTGGTTAGATGCTGGAATAACTAAAGTAATCGGTTCATTTGGCAAGGTCTTGTCAATCTGGTTCCAGCGAGTATACGGGTTAGCAACCAGTTTACCTTTAGAAGGCAGTTTTTCTGCCAGTGCCGCATATACATGGTAAGGCTTTAACTTGAAGGCTGCCTTGTTGGCATTTGATGCAAATACAATACCGTCATAACCGATCTTGATTTCCTGAACTTTGTTTACACCAGCTTTTTTACAGCTAGCAAGTTCAGTATCTTTAATTTCACGTGATGCATTTGCAATATCAATTGTATTGTCGCCTACACCCTGACAGAACTGTTTTAGTCCGCCTGAAGTGCCACCAGAACCTACAACTGGTGTTTTAAATTGTGGAAAAGTATTACCAAACTCTTCAGCAACAATACTCACATATGGAAGGACGGTTGAAGAACCGGCAATCTGAATGGTATCGCGAGCCGCATTCGCGGTTGTTGCTGCAGCTGCCCCAGTAACTGCTAAAATGATGCCAACATGACGTGGATTTAAGCGCATTCTCTTCTCTCTTAATTTTGCAATTTTTCCGTACTCCACTTGTTTACAGTGTTAGTACATTTTGGATAAGTGCATTTTGAGTTTAAAATATGACAAATAAGTTACACCTTTATGACACTTTCATGATCTCATCTAGAGCACTTCATATATTAAATTAACTATATAATTATATTAGAATTTTTATTTTAAATTTTTTCAAATAACAAGATTAACATTTAAAATTATATTAAAGAGATTGGGTCAAACATTTAATCCCGACATCTTATAAACTAGAATTAATTCTGTATCACTTTTATTAAGGTAGTTTTTCACTGTAATAGATCTATACAGATTCTGAGTTATCTTAAAAAATTTCAGTATGACTAATCTATAAAAGTTAGAATTGAGCTTTCTATATTTATAAGATGTGATATAGCTCACTACATAAATAGTGTACTAGCTAACAGATATTTAAGCCTAATAAGAATTTCATCAATGAGTCCCCTGCTATGGGAGTGCGATCAAGCAGAGCATTTGTATACCTTCTCCAGACCTATAAATAGAAATTTATAGATTGAAGTATTCTAATAGGCTCAGTTAAAAAAATTTTAAAGGAAAGTGATTAATACCTGAAATCTAAAAACTGGACCATTGGTTTATAGATTTGTCTTAAAATATTTATTGTTCATTAATTTATAGTTTTAACATAAAAATATAAAATCCACTTTAAAATCAGGACTTACTCCAGTTTTCAAATCTCCTCTTGAATTGATAAAAAGAGATCATTCGATCTCTCTTTATATAGAAAACAAAATACTTAAATAACTGTTTTTAAGGATTAGGCTGGATCCCCCCAGTCAATATAACATTTCTTTTGCGATAATAGACAAAATACATAATGGCCAGTGCACTGAGCCATACAGGTGCCAAAATAACGGCTGAGCGCATATCTGGTGTCAGGCTCATGATCGTTAAAATGAAAAACATAAAAGCAATCGTTAAATAATTTGTCCAAGGACTGGCAATAGCTTTAAATGCAGTCAGCCTGTGTTGCTGCTTCATCACTTTTACAAACTTCAAATGAGTGACTGAAATCATAAGCCAGTTAATTACTAATGCAGCAACCACCAGCATCATAAGAAAACCAAACGCTTTTTCTGGAATAATATAGTTAATGACTACGCAAAGTGCAGTAATCGAACCGGATACAGCCAAGGCTGCGACTGGAATTCCACGATGATTCACTTTTTTTAGAAACTGCGGTGCATTGCCCTGTTCTGCCAGTCCGTGCAGCATACGACTATTACAGTAAATACAACTGTTATAAACTGAAACTGCTGCGATCATTACGACCAGATTCAAGACATTGGCTACACCATGATTATTTAAAGACTGGAAAATTAGTACAAATGGGCTCCCCCCTTGTGCCACCTGATTCCAGGGATATAAACTCAACAGAATACCGATTGCGCCAATATAAAAAATCAAGATACGGTAAACAATCTGGTTCGTAGCTTTTGGAATATTTTTCTCAGGATTTCGTGTTTCTGCGGCTGCAATTCCAATTAGCTCTAGTCCGCCAAATGCAAACATAATAGCTGCCATAGCCATTACCAGGCCAGAAATACCATTTGGGAAAAATCCGCCGTGCTGCCATAAATTGGCTATTCCGGCTTCTGGCCCAGCGGCACCTGAAAACAATAAATAGGCACCAAAACCAATCATACTCAAGATGGCAATAATTTTAATGCAGGAAAATAAAAATTCTGTTTCTCCAAAAAAACGGACATTAATAAAGTTAATGCCATTAATCAGTATAAAAAACCCCATTGCAGTAATCCAAGTGGGTATTTCAGGCCACCAGAACTGTATAAATGTTCCAATAGCACTCAATTCAGCCATGCTTACCAGTACATATAAAACCCAGTAATTCCACCCAGACATGAAACCTGCCATACGGCCCCAATATTTATTAGCAAAATAGCTAAATGAACCGCTCACAGGTTCCTCTACCACCATTTCTCCCAGTTGACGCATAATGAGGAAAGCGATGATGCCTGCAATTGCATACCCCAGTAAAACTGAAGGGCCAGCAAGTTTAATGGTTTGTGAAATTCCCAGAAATAATCCGGTTCCAATAGCGCCTCCTAGTGCAATCAGCTGTATATGCCGGTTAGAGAGACCTTTCTTCAATGTATTTTGATTTGTGTCCACAGTTTTATCTCCATTGAAGGCGTAATATCCTTTACACCCTTTATCATTGTTTAGAGAAATTAAGTCAGGAGCACCGAGTAAAAACCAGTGCTCCTCAAGGTCGGATTAAAATAATTTATAAAAAAATAACCGATTGATTTTTAAAAAATTAGAAAGATATTGCATTTTTGCATTCTACATAGTGCTGTTGTGTTTTAAGTTTTTGGTAGCCGAAATTACCATAGTCATAACGCGCTACGACATCAGCAAATTTAAGCAGGCTCACCGGAGCATCCATTGCCGGTAATTTAAGTTCAATCAGGCTTAAACCATCATATGCCTCTACCTGATCTAACGCATTTTTTAGCTGGCCAGCGGTCTCGACCATACAGGTCTGATATTTTTCTTTACCATTGAACACCTGTACCAATTCAGTATATTTCCAGTTCTGAATATCGTTATAGCTGGCATTTTCACCCAGAATTAATCGTTCAATCGTATAACCCCCATTGTTGAGTACAAAAATAATGGGTTTGAGACCATAACGGATAATCGTAGAAAGCTCCTGCACTGTAAGTTGCAATGAACCATCGCCAATAAATAAAATTTGCCGACGTTTTGGTGCAGCGAGTAAACTGCCGAGTAATGCAGGTAAGGTATAACCGATTGAGCCCCATATAGGCTGGCAGATATACTTGGCAGTTACCGGTAAACGTAGCCCAGATAATGCTGTATTTGATGTTCCCACTTCACCCAGAATTACATCATCTGCTTTAAAGAAATCACCAATATATTTCCAAAGGATTTCATGCGACAGCTTCTGGTGTTCTGATACCTGAATTCGCTCAGTGGCTGGCGTCTCAAGTGTAGGTTTAAGCGACTTTTTAGCTGTGACCCGTAGATTCAGTGCTGTCAGCAATTCGCCAATTTCAATTCCTGGGAAGTTTTTACGTGCAGTATTGACTTCATACCGTTTAATTTCAATATAGCTGTCTTTATTGATTTTATGTGAAAACATACCCGTACCAATATCGGTAAATCTGGCTCCGATTCCAATCAGGCAGTCTGAACATTCGATCAGATTTCTTACAGATAGTTGACTGGCCGCACCAACATACACACCTGCATAATGTGGCGATGATTCATCCATAATATTTTTAGCTGTGGGAAGACAGGCATAAGAGATACCTGTTTTGGCAGAAATTTCAGCTAATAATGTTGTGACATTAAAAATATCGGCTTCATTATCAATTAGTAGAGCAGGTTTTTTTGCTTGAGATAAGCATTTAAATAATTCGTCTACTGCCTGTTCAAGTATTTCAGGATCACTTACCGGACGTTCCAGACACAGCGGTTGATCATCTATCTGAATCTTCACATGGGTAATATCGGAAGGCAGCTGAATATGTACTGGACGGCGTTCTAGCGCGCACTGGCGCAGTACCCGGTCAATTTCTGAAGCAGCATTAGCAGGTGTCAGACGGGTCTGGGCTACCGTAAACTCACGCATGCAGTTCATAATATTGTCATAATTACCATCAACCAAGGTATGATGTATTAAAGCACCCTGAGTAACAGCATGCAGTGGTGGAATGCCTGAAATATGGATTAGGGGTACATTCTCTGTATAGGCCCCCGCAATTCCATTAATGGCGCTCAGGTCACCAACACCGTAAGTGGTGGCCAATGCAGAGAAACCATTAATACGCGCATAACCATCAGCAGCATATGCTGCGTTAAGTTCATTACAGTTACCAATGAATTCAATTTTCGAATCAGCTTCAATTTGTTCCAGATAAGATAGATTGAAATCACCTGGCACACCAAAAATATGCTTGATACCCAGTTCGCTTAACCGTTTATTTAAAAAATTACCGATTTCCATGAACATTTTTATCATCCTTCTCATCTATTTTTATTCCATAGAAAGATAATATTTCATCTAAAACTTATATTTCATGCATAATAGAAACGGATTTTAATAAAAATACATGATATGTGTATCATAAAGGAATAAGGTGCATATAATGGATAAATTTGACTGGCAAATCATTCAGGCGTTGCAGAGAAATGGCAGATTGACCAATCAGGAAATGGGTGAGCTTATTGGACTGTCAGCATCACAATGCTCGCGCAGACGGCAATTTCTAGAACAGAAAGGAATCATCATCGGGTATACCGCACGTATTCACCAGCAAGCCTTAGGCCTTGAAGTTACTGCAATGGTCCATGTAAATTTAAGAGTACATGAAGCCAAAAACCAGCTAGCATTTCAGGAGCTGATTGAAAGTGAAGAATGTATACAGGATGCTTTTTCTTTAAGTGGCGATGCAGATTTTATTTTAAAAGTAGTAGCAGAAAATCTGGAGCAGCTTTCGCACTTTGTGACAGAAAAATTATTATCTTGTGATTTTATTGGTCACATAAAATCTTACATTGTTTTGAAAAAATTTAAAGAACAGAATCACTTTATGCTCAAGAATAAAGTTCCCTCCTATACTTCCTAAATTATTCTATGTGAAAAAATCTATTACGAGAGAAACTCCAGGTTATTAATTCACCATGATAAAAAGCCGGTATCATAGACACCGGCTTTTTATAGGAACAATGTTTAGGCAATCGGCGGAGTATAACTACCCTGCTGAATTGATTCCTTGATTCGGTCAGCTTCGGCTAAAACCAGATCAAGTAAATTCTTTACATTTTCTAGTGTTGCTACCGGGCTCAAGGTCGTCATTTTCAGAGACTGTACCTGCCCCACTTTAGTTACGCCAATATTAGCTTCACCGCGGGCAAACAGCTCATCTGCTACATTCTGATTCAATGCATCTAAAAATTCAGCTGGATATCCTGCTGGAACAACACGGAACAATACTGATGCGAATTGTGGTTCAACCAGAAGTTCCAGACCATCAGTTGCTTTGATGTAGTCTGCTACTTCACGTGTCAATTTCACGCCATGATCAATCATTGAACCATAAAGCTCTTCACCCAGTGCTTCAACCGTCATCCATAATTTCAACGCATCGAAACGACGTGTTGTTTGTAAAGACTTAGACACCAGGTTCGGCACGCCATGCTCTTCATCATAAGCTGAGTTCAGGTATTCTGCTTCATAGTGCATGAAACGGTAGTTCGCTTCATCTTTAAGCAAAAACGCGCCACAAGAAATGGTTTGGAAATAATGTTTATGAAAATCGAGTGTCACAGAATCAGACAACTCGATACCATCTAGCATAGAGCGATAATCATTAGACAGAATCAGTGCACCACCCCATGCTGCATCAATATGCATCCACGCACCATATTTATTGGTAATTTCACGGATCTGTTTTAAAGGATCGATTGCACCGGCATCGGTTGTACCTGCGGTTGCCACTACACATGCCACAATCTTGCCTTCAGACTGAAGGTGAGCCATGGTTTTTTCCAGTGCATCGACATCCATCTGGGCATTTTCGTTCACAGGAACAGTGACTACTGACTGGAAACCCATCCCCATCATTGCCATGTTCTTCTGCACAGAGAAATGTGCATTTTCAGAACAGATGACTTTGACATTACGCATTGCTTCTGCAGGAATACCATCACGCTGAACAGACCACGGATTACCGTTTTCATCTTTCCAGTTTTTCGCGATACAGGCATCACGCGCAAGTAATACGCCCATCAAGTTTGATTGTGTACCACCTGAGGTAAATACACCTGCCTGACCTGAACCATAACCTACTTTTTGGCGTAACCAGTCAATCAGTTGCACTTCCATCAATGATCCGGCTGGGCTTTGATCCCATGAATCCATTGACTGGTTAGTTGCATTGATGAGTACTTCAGCAATCTGGCTTGCCACCATAGTTGGGCAATGCAGATGCGCCAGCGAATGTGGATGGTGTACTTTCAGACTTTTATTCAGAAAAAGCTCAACCATACGTTCAAGCGATTTCTGTACACCCAACCCTTCTTTAGAAGGATGAAAGGCGATTGCTTCACGGAGTTCCTTGATACTGCCGCCAGTATACATTTTATCGTTTTGCAACCATGCTGCTACGGCTTTAGTCGCCTGTTCCATTGCTGACTCATAGTCAGCAATGGATTGAGCATCATTGCAGAGTAACGCTTTACGGTGTTCTGCAAAATCTACCATGAATTATGCGCCTCGAACTGCAACAAGAGCTTCAGCAACTGCTTTCTTAAAGCGAGCAATTACTTCTACACATTCTTCCTGAGTAATGATCAGCGGACAAAGTAAACGAATTACTGTACCGTTACGACCACCTTTTTCAAGCAACAGTTTATGATTAAAACACGCTGCCTGAATTGCAGCAGCCAGTTGACCATCAGCAGGATAAGCACCAATATGATTTGGCTGCTGGCGCTCGTCAACGATTTCGATACCGATCATCAAGCCGCGACCACGTACATGGCCGATACATGGAAATTCAGCTGCCAGATTTTTCAGTTCAGACTGCAAGAACTCACCACGATCATGAGCATTCTGTGCAAGATTTTGCTCTTGAATGACCTGAAGTGACGCAAGACCTGTACCCATGGCCAATTGGTTACCACGGAATGTACCAGTATGGCCTGCTGGCTGCCATGCATCAAACTTGCGCTTAATACCTAAAACTGCAAGTGGCAAGCTACCGCCAACTGCTTTAGACATCACCACAACATCAGGTTCAATTCCAGCATGCTCAAAGGCAAACATCTTACCTGAACGCGCAAAGCCTGCCTGAACTTCGTCCAGAATCAACACGATATTGTGTTTTTCAGTCACTTCACGAATCTTTTGCAGCCATTTAGTTGGGGCAACAACTACGCCACCTTCACCCTGAATTGCTTCAAGGATAACAGCCGCCGGCTTGGTAACACCACTTTCAACATCTTCAATAAACTGTTCAAAGTAATAAGTTAAAGCGTCTACGCCCGCTTCACCACCTAGACCCAATGGGCAACGGTATTCATGCGGATACGGCATAAACTGTACACCCGGCATTAAACCATTGACTGCATTTTTAGCAGACAGGTTGCCTGTCATGGCAAGTGAACCATGTGTCATGCCATGATAGCCACCAGAAAAACTGATAACAGAGCTACGACCAGTATAGGTTTTTGCAAGTTTAATTGCTGCTTCAGTTGCATCGGCGCCTGATGGACCGCAGAACTGTAAACAGTAAGCCTCCTGACCACCTGGCAGAGATGCCAGTAGTGCTTCAGTAAAAGCATCTTTTAAAGGAGTCGTTAAATCCAGTGTATGTAATGGAAGACCACTTGCAAGTGTCTCCTGGATACTTTGAATCACCGCAGGATGATTATGACCTAAAGCCAATGTACCTGCCCCAGCTAAACAATCAAGGTATTTTGTACCTTCCACATCGGTAACCCAGCAACCATGTGCTTGTGCGATCGCTAACGGCAATTTGCGCGGATAACTACGTACATTCGATTCCATCTGACTTTGGCGAGTCAAATAATATTCGTTGGTGGAATTGGTGGCAGGGTTTACAGAAGTAACGCTCATATCGGATTACCATCTCTGATAAGGGTAAAAGAAAATAAGTCTGGTGACTTTTGGTCCTTTGACTCGGTGCTTGTTAAGAATCTAGTGAAGACACAAGGTTTTAATATCTTATTACTAGGAGCGCGATGATACCTAATTTTTAAAGAAAAAAAACATTTTTTGTGTACTTTCATAACCGCGTTTTATTGGAAAAAACGTAGAGGTTAAGCACTAAATAAAATTATCTATTGAGTATGTGACACGCTCAAGAATTTACCAAATCAACTATACATAATGGTCAACTCATGATTACAAGCTATTACTTTTATAAAATACTGATAATAAAAAATTTATCCTTAAATATTTTTTATAAAATGCTGACTTGGCTATTACAAAGCCACTACGATTTCTTCAAAAATTCAACATTTGTTATCATTAATATATTTATATAAAGCAATAAAACTTTCTAAAACGAACAAAAGGCTCTCTCATGCGTTATCTTGCTCTTGCCACCTTAGTTACCACTGCTGCTCTTAGTACTCATATTTTTGCTCAGGAAAATGAGAAACTGAATTATAACCTGGTCAATATTCAGGCCGAAGCGAGCCGTCAAATTTCAAATGATGAAATGCATGCTGTACTTTTCATAGAAAAAAGTAGTAAACAGCCTGCCGAGCTTTCCACACAGATTAATCAGTTAATGAACTGGGCCATGAATATTGCGCGTAAATATCCGCAGGTTAAGGTAGAAACAGGTTCACAAACAACCTATCCGGTATATGACAATGATAGTCGTAAACTCAAAGAGTGGCGTGGTCGTGCAGAAATTCAGCTGGAAGGTACAGATTTTCGTATGACCAGCCAACTCATTAGTGAACTGCAGCAACAATTCCAGACAGAATCAATTAATTTTACGGTATCCGATGCGCAGCGCAAAAAAGTTGAAAATGAGCTGATGGTAGAAGCTTCCAAAAACTTTCAGCAGCGTGCACAGCTGCTCTCGCAAGCATGGAATAAAGGCTCATATAATCTGGTTAGTTTAAACCTGAATACCAATAATTATTTCCCCCAGCCTTTAATGCGCAGCAGTATGGTAAAATTTGCTACAGCTGAGGCTGCTCCTGTACAGGATGTTGCCGCTGGTGAATCTAAAGTTACAGTTAATGCTAACGGTACCATTCAGTTCAGATAATCTATTTTTTGCTAACACTGCCTGAAAGTTAATTTCTTTCAGGCATTTTTTTATACACTAACACCGGTTTTTTCTTTCTAGATATTAAATTTTAAAAATTCTTTTTACATAGAGACCAAGAAAACTAAGGCTTATATAAATATCTGAAAATTCCTATATTAACTTTAAAAAATATAAATAAATTAGAAAGTTATTAAAGGTTAATTCTTCATACTTCTCAATCCTGAGTATATTCATCAGTATTTTCTATTTACAGAAAATAAAATTTGAGTTTTAGAGAATAAGAAAGGCTATCTATTTAGATAGCCTTTGTGATAGTTAAGCAGACGCTTAAATTGGTTTTACAATATCTTGGTCTAACTGTTTTAACTTTATTTCTTAAAGGGAAAAGCATATTTAACAATACGCCCTACCACTTGACCAAACTGTTTGGCTAAACTGGCATTATTATAATTCAGACCAAACTTGTTACAGACTGCTTCAACCTTAGGCGCCATTTGACGGTAACGGCGTGCAGGTACGTCTGGAAACAAATGGTGTTCAATCTGATGGCTTAAATGGCCTGTTAAAATATGAAATGCTTCTGAGCCTTTAAGATTTGATGAGCCACGAATTTGACGCATATACCAATGGCCACGGCTCTCATCTTTCAGAACAGTTTTTGGAAAAACTTCCACATCCTTGGTAAAGTGTCCGCAAAAAATTACACTGAAGGTCCAGATGTTGCGCACACCATTCGCTACCAGATTACCTGTAAATACAGGTAATGCTGCTGGTCCGGCAATTAGCGGGAAAAATACATAATCTCGGAACAACTGTTTAGTAATTTTTTTCTGTAACGGTTTCCACTCTTCTTTAAACTCTTCTTTTGATTTGCGCTTCATCCAGACTTTACCAATCTCAAGATTCTGGATAGCGACACCCCACTGAAACAACAGGCAGAATGGAATACTATATAGGGGCTGTAATAAAAAGCCTGGTTTCCAGCGTTGTTCTGGAAATAAACGTAACAAGCCATATCCGATATCATCATCCATACCCTTAATATTGGTATAGGTGTGATGTTTATAGTTATGTGTCTGACGCCAGTTTTCAGAAGTCCCTACAATATCCCATTCATATTTCGGACCATTGAATTTCGGATCATTCATCCAGTCGTACTGACCGTGCATAACATTATGGCCAAGTTCCATATTTTCCAGAATTTTGGAAAGGCTTAACAAGCCAGTGCCCAGTACCCAAGCAGGTGGAAACCAGCCAGCAAACAATAGTGCACGTCCAGCTGCACCGGTATAGCGGATAGTTGAATAAATACGACGAATATATTTGGCATCTTTCTCGCCAATATCATCTAATACTTCCTGCTTGATGGCATCCAGCTCTTTGGCGAGCTGATTCATTTCATCTGCAGTTAACTCTCTATTTTTAGGATTTTTAAAAAACTGGTTTTTTATAGGTTTTGCTGTAGAAAAATTTACTGACATATTCATAATGCAAACTCACTCAAAGATCAATAACAAGGTCAGTCTGTGCGGAACTCACACAAAGTTTCAGCAGGTTTCCAGGCTCGGTACTTTCAGCACCATTCACAAGATTTCTAGTTGAACCTTGCACTTTGTTACATGCACATTTATTACAAATACCCATACGGCATCCATGTTTTGGTTTAAGGTTCATTTGTTCCAAACCTGCCAAAATAGACTGACCTTTTGGGATGGCGACTGTTTTCTCGCTTTGTAGCAAAGTAATATTTACGAAACCTGTATCAGAAGAATCAGCCTGACTTAAACTGAATGCCTCACCTTTGAATAGCACTGCCTGACTGAATAGCTCTTCAGCCAGAGAGACAAAACCTGATGGACCACATGCGTATACCGCGCTCTGTTCAGGCTGGCTTACCAAAGATAAATGTTCAGTATTTAAACGCTGATCTGTCTGCTGAGTATAAAAAATCTGGAAGCTGAAATTTTCATTTGTCTCAGCAACTTTTTTAAAGTTTGCTTCAAAAGCTGCATCTTCATAATCTTTAACCCAATACAGCAACTGAACTTTAGCTAGAGCATCAGGCTGCTTTGCCCACGTTTCAATCATGCTTAACATTGGTGTAATACCACTACCGGCTGCCAGCAGCACCAAATTTGAAGCTTCGGGTAATATCATATCGCCATAGGGTTGGCCGAATTCGACCAGATCGCCTACTTGAGCATGTTTAGCCAGCCAGTTACTCACTACGCCCTGTTCAACCTGTTTTGCAGTTAATAAGACATGCTGCTCATCTATACGATGCAGGCTATAACTACGTTCATAACGTCGCCCATCTATTTCTATAAATACGGGATGATGCTGACCCGCCTGCCCCATACGAAAATGTCGGTTACACTTTATTTTCAGACTGAATATGCCATTTGCCGCTTTTTCTTTATGCACAATCTGTCCTAATGACTGGTTAACTGACCATAAAGGATTTAGTTTCTTTAGCCAGAAATTTGCTGCATCCGTATCGAATACGGAACTAGTTAAAAAGGATAAAGGCGAATGTTGCTTTTTTAGAGCTTGCATAGTACATCTGAACTCTGTGGTTTTTAATTATTATACACATGTATATACATTTGTATATAAGTTTATCTGCTGTATTCGTTTCACAACGTTACGCTCTACCGCTATAATAGAATCACTCTTTCAATGTATTGAAATATATGAGCGCATCTTCAATTTCGGCCGAACTAGAGCTAGATACTCATGCAGAAACTGTTCTGCATGAAAAAATGCCTGTACGTACGGTCGGGAGAAAAGCAACCATTACCAAGGAAGAACTGTTTCAGGCGGCTTTAAATCTGATTGGTCCACAAAAAAGTATTTCTTCTTTAAGTCTGCGCGAAGTTGCGCGTGAAGCAGGAATTGCACCTAACAGTTTTTATCGGCATTTCAAGGATATTGATGAACTGGCAATTGCCCTGATTGAACGTTCGGGTATTGTATTACGTCAGATTCTACACCAGGCACGTCTTAAGGCTCTGAAACAGAGCAGTATTATTCGAAGTTCAGTGAACGTATTTATAGAGCAGTTAGATGCAGATGAAGGTAACCTCAGCCTGCTATTACGCGAAGGTTATACCGGTTCACAATCTTATAAGGCAGCAGTTGACCGACAGCTCAACTTTTTCCAGCAAGAACTCCAGGAAGATCTGGTGCGACTGGAACGCTTAAATCATAGCAATATGGCACATCCAGATATAGCAGCAAAAGCTATAACACAGCTGGTGTTTAATATGGGTGCACAGGTTATTAATTTGCCATCAAGTGACCGGCAGGAAATTGCCGAGCAAACTATGATCATGATCAGAATGATTCTTGAAGGTGCCCGTCATCTGGATGAATCAAAAATTCGATAATCTTTTTATAGAGCAGTGAAAATAGCGGCTAAATAGGCCGCTTTCTTCTTTCCGAAAATTCAGTTTAAGTCTGGTTATTTAAAATATTTACTGCATTTATTTACGCTTTCCTTGTAGTTGTTTGCGGTAAAAACAGCTATAAAAAATCCATCTGGTGAGTTTTAAAGGAGCTGAAATGCGCCTGATCAATACTTTCCCTAAACTTCGGCAGCAGTATATACAACTGGATTTATCTCAGCCTCAATCCTGTATTTTAGAAACTATCCATCAAAACTGTGAGAAATTTGACGCAGATATTATTGTTGCTTCTGAACAGGAGGCAGATTATGCCCTGTCCTATGCCTATATTAATCCTTTTATAGCTATAGCCATCAAACGGCCAGCATTAGAAGCAGTTAATTTAGCAACCCTTCCAGCCCGATCACATGTCTGGGTGTATGTAGATGCAGCTCATCCTGCCTATGCAGGTCTAAAGAACCGTTATCGCATGCTAAATAGTGAATATGAATTTGACCATGAAATAGAGCAGCTGGGGCGTTGCCTGTTTCAGTTACCTCAGACATAAATACAAAATACTTATACAAAGAAAGAGCCTCTACCAAGGAAGCTCTTTCTTTAAATATTTTTAAGGTTTAACTACAACCAGCACCTGAATTGCTTCTGGCGTAACCGATAGGCCATCAAGCAAGTTCAAGCCTTCTCTCTGCAGTTTTTGCAATCGTTCAATCTCATCCTGCCGGATACTAGGGTTAAACTGTTTCAGATAACTCAGACGGTCAATTTCATACTGCCATTTGCTACCATAAATTTCTTTTGCCTGCTGCTTAAGCTCAGGCAATGCAACTCTGGCAATATCCAGCGCCTGTTTATAACGTGCATCAATGACTTCACGGCGTGCCTTGACCACCTGACGGCAACTATTACCATCCAGATGATGTAGATAAGGTTTCAAAATCGAAGGATCAATCTTTTCAGATAAATCCTGGCCATTTTCACTCAGTAATACACGTACTAACTGTTTTGGCAGGCTTGACTGTAAATTTAATGCCTTTGGCGCTACTACATCGACCTTAAACCATATTTCAAGCAATACTGAGCCCTGCTTTAATGCATTCGACTTAAGTACTGCAACATTGGTACTCCCGAAAGACTGTGTACGGATCACTTCCATTACACTTTCAGTAAATGGATGCTCAAGTGTCAGATATTGAGCATCTTCACGGATCTGGGCCTGATCGCGATAGAAGGTTGCAGTCATGCCTTCTTCATCTAGAGTCAGACCTTGAACCTGCATCTGGTCAGTTGGTTTAATGATTACTGTACCATTACTTTGCTCATCAAAATCAATATTGGTTGAAGCCATAAAACGCTTCATAAACATTGGCAAAGTGGTATTGTCATCATAATCTTCAAGTGCCTGAACAATTTCCTGTGCAACAATTGGCCGACAAGAGTTATATTCCAGCAAGCGGTCACGACCAGCCTGCAGTTCACTCTCCAGTGCCTGACGTTGTACATTCACTTCTTCCAGTAAATCCTCAAAGGTTTGCCCCTGATCAGACAGTAAACAATCCTTCAGCTCAACAATAAAGTTTTCCTGCAGAGTCTGTGCAGCTGGTGAAATATTACTAAAAATATTCAATGCTTCATTGTACCAGCGGAACATACGCTCTTGAGCTGTACCCACCAGATAAGGTACATGAATCTGGATACGGTTCTGCTGACCTATCCGGTCCAAACGACCAATTCGCTGTTCCAGAACATCGGGATTCGCAGGCAAATCGAATAAAATCAGGTCAGATGCAAACTGGAAGTTCCGCCCTTCAGAACCAATCTCTGAACAGAGCAGAATCTGCGCACCATAGCTTTCTTCAGCAAAATATGCAGCAGCCTGGTCACGTTCCAGCAGGCTCATGCCTTCATGGAACATGGCTGTACGAATACCTGCATGTAGACGTAACGCATTTTCCAACGCTTCAACTACAGGTCCGCTGCGAGCAATGAGCAACACCTTATTATGTTTCAAATCTTTGCGCAGCATTTCCATTAACCATGCAACGCGCGGATCACTTTCCATCCATGCGCCATCGATTTGACCTTCTTCCGGCCACATCTGTTCGCGAAGTTTACCGTCCATTGACCAGGTTTCAGGTGCTGGCAATGGTGCCGGACGGCAGTCACGACCAGGAAAGCCCTGGATGGCCTCCCGCGTATTACGGAACAGAATACGGCCAGTGCCATGCCGGTCAAGTAACTCGTGAATGGCCCGGAAACGCTGTTCAGGCTGGTCTTCAATCTGGTGGCCCAACAGGTCTTGAACAGCATTTAAATGCTGTTCAGAAAGCGGCTCATCAGACATTAAGACTTCAGCAATCTGGGCTGTATGCTGGTACTGCGCTTCTTCATCCAGAAAACGTTCAAGTGAGCTGAAACGTTGAGGATCAAGCAGACGTAGGCGAGCAAAATGGCTCTCTACCCCTAACTGCTCAGGTGTTGCGGTTAATAGCAGCACGCCCGGGGTCTTTTCAGCCAGTTCCTCAATCAGGTCGTAACGGTCATTCCCGCCTTCTTCCTCGCTCCACATCAGGTGATGTGCCTCATCGACAACCAGTAAGTCGAAGCCGGCTTCTACCGCCTGTTCACGCAGGTCATCATGGTCAATCATCAGATCAATACTGGCAATGATGCATTGTTCGGTCAGAAACGGATTTAACTCAGGATCATGTTCCTTGATCGCGGCAGTACGGGTTAAGTCAAATAGCGAAAATTGCAGATTGAAACGGCGACGCATTTCAATCATCCACTGATATTGCAGTGAATCCGGTACTAGAATTAAAATACGTTCAGAACGACCAGTTTTAAGCTGCTGGTGAATAATCAGGCCAGCCTCAATTGTTTTACCCAATCCGACTTCATCGGCCAGTAAAACACGTGGTGCAAAGCGTTGTCCTACTTCATGGGCAATATAGAGTTGGTGAGGAATAAGCCCGACTCGGGGCCCAATCAGCCCTCGTAACGGACTGGTCTGCATTTGTGCCTGCATGATGAGTGCTTCAATACGCAGGTCATACCACTCTTTATAGTCAATCTGACTAGCCAGCAGTCGGTCTAAAGGCTTGGAAAGCTGAATCTGGGCACCTACACGGGTTTCATTCAGCGCTTTGCGTTCCTGTTCACCATTTTCCAAGGTACGGACAACATTATAACGAACTACCCCGTGGCGGTCTTCAAGCGACTCGACCAGCCATTTATGGCCTTCCTGATCCTGAATTTCATCATTAATATTGAAAATGATACGGGACAATGGTGCATTATTTCGCGCATAAACACGAGTTTCATCGCTTTTTGGGAATAAAATGCTGATCGATCGCTCATCAACATCAATAAGAACACCTAAACCGAGTTCTGTCTCTGTATCTGATAACCAACGTTGACCAATAGCGAACTGCTGCAATTTTTCCACCTTTATTTCAAGTTAGCACTACATTTTAAAACTCAAACCCGATAGTTTTTGAGTATGTTTATGTAGTCTTTAAGCAATGTATTTTGGCATAAAGCTCGCCCGAAGGAGAACTCTAATAAATCTCGAAAATATGTATTTTATTTAAAATGGGACCGGGCAATAGAAATTTAAAGCCTCACCGGTCTGCGGATGCGCAAATCCCAGCTGCTCGGCATGCAGGCATAAACGGGGCATCAACTGTTGCTGCTCCAGATCTGCATATAAGGTATCGCCAACAATAGCATGGCCAAGATACTGCATGTGTACACGAAGCTGATGCGAACGACCGGTAACTGGAACCAGTTTGACACGCGTCACCTGCTGACCGTTTATTTCGAATTGCTCAATTGCCTGCCAATGTGTCAATGCTGGCTTATTATGATGAGCATCTGCAATATGCAAAGGCGGATGAGCTGGATCATAAACGACAGGAACATCTATAGTTCCTTCACCTTGCAGATGCCCTGCTACCAGCGCCTGATAGGTTTTCGTTGTCTGGCGTTCCTGAAATTGTCTGGCAATTGAATTTTGTCCACGCCGGGATAAACCGAAAACCAGAATACCCGAGGTATCCCGATCCAGACGATGAATTAAAAGTGTTTTAGGTTCAATTGCGACCAGACGTGTCAGAACGCTGTCAGACAATGCTTCACCTTTACCGGGAACACTGAGTATGCCTGATGGTTTATGAATTACCATAAAGTCTTCATCACGATGAATCAGGTGTTCGGCTAGAAAATTACCCAATGCTTTATTCCGATCGCGAATTTAAAAACAAGCCGGCAATAATAGAAATCTTGGAGAATAATTACAATGCGCATTTAGGCAATTGGTGATGAAATTTCCGATTATGTTAAGAAAACTGCTCAATCAGGGCCAAAATTTTTGCTAACTGCAAAATATAATCGAGCAATTCACTTAGGAAACTATATAACTTGATGGAGCACTCAAATCCCAAAGCCGGGTTAAACTATAACTGTTCATATGGTGCAAACCTTCTTTCGAGATATTTTCTATCCATTGAATATGCTGTTCCTGATTAGCCAGCAAGATGGCATCATCCACAATACAGAGTTGATCCGTCACGCTTTGCAGATGCGGCAGAATCTGTTTGAGCATCGGTGTTACCTGTCCTGTGAAGACTAATTGGGGATGAGTGGAAGTATATTCACCAAGCTGCTGCATACCTTGTATCAGGTCATCGCCATACAGGTCGACCACAGGAATATTTAAAGTTACAGCCTTGTTATTGATTTGAACAAGATTACTCATAAGATCAGTTTTCTGAACCATAGCCTGCATTTTTAAATTATGTAATCCAACCAGTACCAAAACCGAGCCTGATGATGAAATTTGCCATTTGGCTTGAGATGGGGCAAGCTGGATTTTCTTGGGCATCGCGTACAGCATTAAGGACTCTTTAGAAGGATTAAGCACCCATTATAATAACTGATGGGCCGGATTAGAATTTGGAAGTTTTATATATCAGTTATTTAATAAATGTGAGGATTTTTTACGCTAGTATTATTCAGTTAGAGATCATTATTTTTATGATATAAATCTCTCAAGCAAACAGATTAATTTAAAAATATTATTATGGTCACGCTTTATATTGAAAATAAAAAGGATCCTCTTATAAATGATGAGGCGCAGGAATTAATATGCTTTGCTACTGTTCATGAAGTTAAATCCTGGCAAGCTCTCCTTGATCTATATTTCCAGCTTAAAAGACAAAATTCTGTCAAAAAAGTACTTTTTCTTTTAGAAGATATTGGACAATGTGAATACACTTCCATGCATGCGTCCATGGAAGATAGACTATATTTCGATACCACTGAACTTGTTAAAGATGATCTAGACAGTAGTTGGGATAATGTCAAATCCTTTGAGTTTCAATATCATATCCAGCAACTTTTAAAACCTGAACATCTAATAGAGATTAACAGGTTGTATAATAAGTTCAATTATAGTGAGCAGGATTTATCTCTTCTAATTAAAATCAACAAATATCCTGAACAGATTCTAGATGAAATTATTCAAGTAAAATTGGTGGATACTACCAATGAAACTTATAAATTTGCAGCACAACTTAATGGCTACTTTGCTGGTAATTTAAATCCTTTTGAGACCTTTAGCCTGATTCAGCACTTAGATCAAAATTTTGGCTTAGAGTATATAGGTCTAGGCGCAAGTTTATTATTTTTTATTAAAACCACAAGGTTTAATGAAAGCAAAATAGATGAACTTCTGAACGAACTAAAGAAAATTTATCAGTCTAGTCAAATAGGCTATATACAATTAAAACAGCATTTACTTGCTCATCAATATCTTATTTTACCCTACGTAGAGTCGCTAGAAATTTTTGATTTTCACGAATAGATTAAATAAAAAATCTATTATTTCTGCTTTACTGAGAACACACATGAGCAAATAGGTTGAAAAAACCCGACCAGGATCGGGTTGTTCCTGCATGACTTCAAAACTGTTAAGCTTTCATTTCTTCAAATGTTTCTTTTGCTGCCTGAATAGTAAAAGTTATATCTTCATCACTATGGGCTGCCGAGATAAATCCAGCTTCAAAAGCAGAAGGTGCAAGATTAACACCACGTTTTAACATACCGTGGAAAAACTTTTTAAAAGCTTCTACATCACAGGCCAGCATTGAATCAAAACTGGTGATATCTTCCTGATCAGTAAAGTAGAGACCAAACATACCGCCGGCCTGCTGGGTTTTAAAAGGTATACCAATCTCATCTGCGGCTTGCTGTAAACCTGTTAACAGTTTCTCGAGTTTAACTGTAAGATTTTCATAAAAACCCGGTTGGCGTAAATTTTTAAACATTTCAATACCAGCACGCATGGCAAGCGGATTACCAGATAATGTACCAGCCTGATATACACCACCCAAAGGCGCGATGCATTGCATAATTTCGCGCTTTCCGCCGAAAGCACCTACGGGTAACCCGGCCCCAATAATTTTACCCAGTGTAGTCAGGTCAGGCTTAACATCGTAATAAGCCTGTGCACCACCTAGAGCAACCCGGAAACCTGTCATTACTTCATCAATGATAAAGACGGACTTGTATTCATCACAGACATCACGGATTGCTTGCAGGAAACCATCAATAGGCTTAACCAGATTCATATTCCCTGCAACCGGTTCTACAATGACACCAGCAATTTCATGGCCAAATTTTGCAAAACAGTCTTTTAAAGCAGCAATATTGTTATAAGGCAGAGTTAAGGTATGTTTGGCAAAATCTGCTGGTACACCTTTAGAGGTTGGCTCACCTTCCCCTTTGGTTAACAAACCTGAACCTGCTTTTACCAGTAATGAATCCGAATGGCCATGATAACAGCCTTCAAATTTAACAATCTTGTCTCGACCAGTATAACCACGAGCTAAACGGATCGCGGTCATGGTAGCTTCTGTACCTGAGTTGGTCATACGCACCATTTCAATAGATGGCATAATCTCACAGATAATATCTGCCAGTGTAGTTTCATGAACAGTAGGCGCGCCAAAACTCAAACCATCCTGAGCGGCATTTTGTACTGCCTGAATAATATCTGGATGTGCATGACCCAGGATCATTGGACCCCATGAGCCTACATAGTCAACATAACGCTTATCATCTTCGTCCCAAAGATAAGCACCTGCAGCTTTTTTAATAAAGACCGGCGTTCCCCCTACACCATTAAATGCACGCACCGGAGAGTTTACGCCACCCGGAATATGTTTACTGGCTTGCTTGAATAACTGCTCTTGCTTTGGAGATAAGCTCATGGAAGGTCTCAACTAATAATCACAATAAAATTAAAATATTCAGCTTATATAGCAGGCTGGGTCTCTGCAAATAAAATAGCCCAAGCCTGTACGCGGCCTGGAATTTCTTCGGCCGGCAATGCCAATATATCACTAATGACTGCACAAAGGTCTGCTCCAGCTTGAATCACAGGCTGAGCATTTTCAACCGTTAACCCCCCAATGGCACAAATAGGCAGACTAAACTTCTGGCGTGCCAGCTTTAAAGTTTCCAGCCCGATATTACCTGCTTCAGGTTTGCTGCAAGTCGCATAAATTGCCCCAAATGCAATATAGGTTGCCCCATCTGCAATTGCCTGTTCAGCCAGTTCAATAGAGTTAGCGCAGGTCCGGCCAATGATCATATTTTCTGGTAACTGAGTTTTCGCCTCTATAATTTCACCATCGGTCTGCCCCAAGTGCACACCTAGACCAAACTGTGCGGCCAGTCTAATATCATCATTAATCACCAAAGGAACCTTATAAAAATCGCATAGGGCTTTAATCCGTTCCACTTCATGCAATTGGTCAGCTTTTTCTACTTTTTTACGACGGTACTGCAATATTTCAATTTGATGAGTGGCTAGCGCAGCCTCCAATTTTTCCAGTAAGAGCTCAATTGGATCATCATTGGTAATGAGATATAGACCGCGCATAAAACCTCACTTTTAAATTTAAATAAAAATATCAATAAAGTATAACAAATTTCAGGCTTTTATCAGCTCTGCTTATGAGTCAATTTTATCGTAGCGGCGATCTTTTAGACTTAAATTACCACGCACGACATCGGCAAACATACGCCAGTCTGAAATAAAGCTGTATAAAGGCTGTTTGAAGCTGGCAGGTTTGTTTTTCTCAAACATAAAATGCCCTACCCAGGCACAAGCATAACCAGCCAGCAAAGCAAGTGGAAGATAACGTTTTTTAGATTTAACCAAACTTACACCGAGCAGCAATAAACCTGTACTGCTCCCGGCCACATGTAGACGTCGGCTCATAATATTACGGTGCTCTGTCAGATAGAACCTGTAAAATTCGTGATAATTACGTATTGGCAGCTGATATTTGATTTCTGTGCTCAGTTCATGGGGTGAATGTGCTGTTGTCATGGAATCATCCTGATACCGGTTACTTATTTTCTTTCACGTTACTGCATTTCTTGAGCAAAATAAAGCTGAGCATTTTGAATTGTAATCCTCATAGATTCAAGATAGCAAAAAGATACAATATGCTTATATATGAATAAAAATAAATTAATATAATCAAATAATTAATAATATTATTTTAAATCCGAAAATTTGGTGGTTTATTTTTTTTATGTCATAGTGAAAATTCATGTTTATAGCTGTTCAGCTGGTAGAGCTGATCTGATTAAAATTTTATATCACTATTTTTTTAGCGTGATTGAGAACTCGGAGACTGTTCAATGCTGGAAATCGAATTAAAATTTCAAATTCCTGAGGCTCAACAAAAATCACTCAAGCAGGCTTTGCAGCCAGATACTGCACAGTCTATTCACCTGCAAGCCAAATACTTTGATACACCAGAACGATTACTCTCTAAAAATGGGATGGCGCTGCGGCTACGCAAGGAAGGTGAAGACTGGGTTCAAACTTTTAAGGCAGCTGGCAAAAATCATCTGCATCGTATTGAAGCAGAAGTTGATCTTGGTATATGTAGTGAAGAGCCTGAACTTCCTGATCTGAATTTTTTTGCAGAACATCCTGAAGCTCAAACTCTTCTGGAAAATACACTGGGGAACCAGGTAACCGAGCTAGAATTACAGTTTGAAACTGATGTGCAGCGAATCTACCGGATTTTTAACTTTAATAATGCAGAAATTGAAGTATGTCTCGACCAGGGAGAAGTCCGTACCCAAAATGATATCGATGTTATTCACGAAGTTGAATTCGAACTTAAACAGGGCCCTGCTGAAAGCCTGATTCATTTTGCACAAGGCTGGGTCAAGAAATATCAACTCTGGCTCGATGTTAGAAGTAAAGCTGAACGGGGCACGCTACTGGCGCTCGGCCAAAAAGCCTCCAAAGCAGTACATGCCAAGTCTATTGAATTATCGAAAGAAGACAGTACTGATACTGTTTTAAGAAAAATCGTGGCCAATTGTCTCGATCAAATTTTACCGAACCTGGCAGCAGTTGCTGCAGAGGTTGCTGATGCCGAACATACTCATCAGGCGCGTGTAGGTATCCGCAGATTGCGTAGTGCCCTCAAGATTTTTAGTAACTGGTCTGATGCTGTAGACCCTGTCTGGGAAGAAAATCTGAGTAAGCTCTTCAGCCAGCTTGGTTCAGCACGTGACCGCGATGTAGTAGAAGCAGACATTCTGCCTCAGATTGTCCAGGAAGGTTTAATTACTATTGAATTACCGTCAGCATCTGATGATTCAGAACATCCTGCTGGATCAGTTGTACGTTCAGTCATGGTAATGAACACATTGCTCGACCTGATGGCTTTTGCATATACAGGCAGCTCTGCCAATGAAAACCAGCATAAGTCCACTAAAGTAAAGAAAAAAATTAAAAAACGTTTGGAGAAAATGCATCAGCAGATCGTGCATGATGCATCGCAATTTATGCAGCTCGAAGCTGAAGAACGGCATCGTACCCGCAAACGTGCTAAACGCTTACGTTATGGTATTGAATTTGTGAGCAGCTTATATTCTGAAAAAGAGGTCCAGCACTATCTAAAGCAGCTACGTCCGGTGCAGGAGGCTCTCGGGCATTATAATGATCTAATTATTGCAGAAGAGGTTTTCCGTGACGCAGCTGCACAACAACCTACTGCCTGGTATGCCGCTGGCTGGGTTAAGGCCAGACAAGAATCTGCTTTACGTGAGGCAGCTCAAGCTCTAGAAAAATTCTGCACTGCTCAAACCTTCTGGTCATAGTCTTGAGATAAATTTTTTATATCATAGTGATTTTAAATGCTGCTCAGGATTGGGCAGCATGTATTAACTAGCGATATTTTCCGTAGATTTTCCACACCCCGTTATCAGCCAGTGGATCACTATAGCTGTCACTGCGCTGTTTGCGTGGCTTGTCACGGGCATCTACCAGTTTAAAGTCAGGTTCTACACTCAGCACAATGCCATTTACATAAAACCGGGTACGGGTATATTCACTCTGGCCGTGCTGAAATACATAGGTACGCAGGTCAATAAACTCACGATGTGCTACCAGTGCAGCGGTATCATCACTTTCCAGCCACTCTTTCATAGCGAATACCTGTTCAGGTTCGAACTGGCCACATTTCTCTAGCAGACTGGCAACACCGCGAAACGTTTTAGACTCTTTGGCGCGGGTTTTATTAATACGGATCCGGTCTACATGAAAGAAAAAAAGCGGTAAATTTAAATGACTGGGCAGATGAATTGCATCTAAAATTTCATCTTCCATAAAAGGCTGGAACATTTCTTGAGCACGCTCAATTAAGCCTTGCCACTGCTGATAATATTCTGCCACTTCAGATTTTGAACCATAGTAAATAGGCAAACCTTCCACATGTTCCAGGTGATTAGGTGGCCATATATGCTGGCGTAATAAGGCTATGTCACTTTTCAGACTTTGTACAGCAATGGCATCTTGCATGAGTTTACCTCATTCTAGGCTTAGGCTATTTTTAGATTAAGACAAAGGTTCAGTTTCTGCAAGGCTTTGCCTATAATAGAACATTAAATTTTTGAGTTGGAAAATGTCATGTCTCAAAAGATTCAAGCAACGGATGTTACCGAAGAAGAAGTGTTAAATGCTGCTTTCTTTGAACGTGCCGATGAATTTATTAGACAGGCCAATGAATTTTGCCGTCCTCCCAAAGGTGAAAAAGCCAATCCTGCAGAACTTCGTGGTCAGGTTAGTGCGGCCATGTTATTTGCTGCTGCCCGTTTTAACACATGGGTTGCAGCTAACAATTTTAAAGATGGCAACGAGATGCGTGAAGCGAAAGAACAGGTTATGTCCTATCTGATTCAGCAGTTTCAAATGATGCTGGAAGATAACTTTGATGAATATTGCGAACAGTTTGAAAACTATCTGCGTTTTCGTAAAAATGAGGAGTTCCATACTCATAAACATGATCACAAGCATGACCATTGAAATCATTGTTTAGGCCCTGCGGGGCTTTTTTTATGTTTACAGATTTATCTAGAATAAAAAGATGATTCATCATAATCTGTGCTCAGGATATTCAGAAATAAAAACAACATGGAATGATTATGCAAGATCTGGGTTTTAATTTTATTGATTCACATATTCACCAGTGGGATCCACTCAATACTCCACATAGTGCCCGTATGGCAGTTAAAGTTTTTGGTAGGTATCCGGCTGTACTCGACAAAGTTATACGCCTGGTTAAACCTAAAGAACTGATCGAGAGTTTAGGTCAAACTGTCTATGTAACTTCTCCTTACCTCCCCCAGAATTACCAGCAGGATCTTGGTCCCTATCAGTCTGAGCAGGTAGTACATATCGAAGCTCACTGGCATGATGACCGAGGTAAAGGAGTAGTCGGCGAAACCCGTTTTATTGAATCCTTGCCTTTTGATACAACCCGTACTCAACTGGGTGCCATTGTGGCAACAGCTGATCCGCGTCAGAGTAATTTTAAAAAGATTCTCAAACTCCATGCAAAGAATTCTTCACGGCTGCGCGGTATACGCCGAATGGGAGCTGTACATGAAGATAAAGGTATTCTGGCATGGGCAGATCAGCCCCATCTTTATACTGATAAAAAATTCTTAAAGGGATTTGAGCAATTGGCTCAACACCAGCTCAGTTTTGATGCCTGGGTCTACTCTACCCAGCTTCAAGACTTGATTCAGCTGGCACGCAAGTTTCCAGAAACTTCGATTGTTTTGGATCATCTTGGAACACCTGCGGGTATATTTGGAAAAGTCGGAAAAAATACCGGACTGACCCAAACCGGTCGTGACAATATTTTTTATCAATGGCAGGAAGATATTGCAGAACTTGCTACCTGCCCAAATGTTTATACCAAAATGTCCGGACTAATGATGCCGGTTTTAGGACATCAATTTCATAAAAATAAACGTCTGGCCACCAAACAGCAAATGATCGATCTGCTTAGTCCAATGATTCTACACGCACTCAAGAGTTTCGGGACCTACCGGGTAATGTTTGGCTCCAATTTTCCCATGGATAAAGTAAGCACCAGTCTGGTTAATCTGATCGATGCTTATAGTGATATTGTGGCAAGTTATAATGCTAGCGCTTTGAAAAATATTTTTTATGATAATGCACGGCAATTCTACCGTCTGTAAAAAACAGGCTGGCTTTTGATAGCCAACCTGCGTATACATTTATATTCTTTAAGATGAAATAAGCCATAACCGGCTTATTTCATATTTCATTTAGGAGCCTTTCTGAGGCTGACCATACTGGTCTGCCATCACTTCAACCAAGTGCTCCGGCTTGATGTATTTACGAATTACTGCATCAATATCAGCTTTATTCAAACCGGCAATAGCCATATCACGCTTTGCACGGCTTTCCATTCTTTTGCCGCGCTCCAGCTGGCTATTTAGCATGCCATGGATATTACGTTCATCTTCCAGTGCAGTAACGCGCTGTTTCATAATATCAGCTTTGGCTGCTTCAAGTTCCTGCTCGGTTACGCCCTGCTTCAGAAGATCATCCAGTACTTTATGTACCGACTGTGACACCTGTGCAGAACGGCCGGCTGTATAATTTGCTTCAATACTTAAACCTCCAACCGCTGCATCCGGATCAAGCTGTAAATCACTACCAAAACCATAGACCAGTGCATTCTTTTCACGTAGCTCTTGTGCCAAGCGTGATGATAACTGAGAATTGCCCAGAATATGGCTAAAGATGATCAGTGCAGGTGCATCAGGATGGTCCACCCCTACCGGAAAAGTCAGTATGCTCTGGTAGTTGCCAAATTCACGCTGCTCAGAAAGCACATGTACTTTTTGTGCTTGATATACCCTATGTTCAGAGGTCAGCTTTTTATAAGGCTGGCCCCCCTTCCAGTTACCCAGTTCACGCTGCAACAGTTTTTTAATCTGTTCAGGCTTAAATTCACCAGTAACTGCGACCTGAGCATGGTCCATAGCAAAGAACTGCTGATATAGCTGTTTGACCTGCTCTACTTTGGCGGTCTGTATTTTGGATTTCGCCAGTTCGGGTTCAAAATGATAGCGCAGGTCGCCCGGTTGATAAATTTCAATTAAACGTGCCATAGTTAAAGCAGCAACAGTATCAGGTTCAGTATAAGGCCTGTCCAGAGTAGCGAGAGTTTGTGATTTGATCAGATCAAACTGTGACTGCTCAAATTTGGGTTTCTTCAGCAACTCAATTACAAATCTGAAAAAATCATCAAATTTTTCTTTTTTTGCCTGTATCCGGATCACAATACCGTTTTCATCCGCACTGGCACTGGCCTGGCCTCCGGCTTCTATCGAACGGTCTGCAATGTCTTGTAAACTGTACTGATCTGTTCCTCTTAGTAGCAGATAAGCCATCAGTTCCAGAGTTTCTCCACGGTCAAAAAGCGTTTTCTCATCACCGAATTGCAGGGTAATAGTGGCGTAAGTTTTGTCATCACGAGTAGCGGTTGGAAACAGCGCATATTGCATGCCATTTTTGAGGGTTCCCCGCTGAATTTTCTTTTCAGCTTGGTCCAGAAGCTGTTTCGAGTTAGTCAGATACTGGGTAACCTGTTGCTTGTAAACACTGGCGTCAAGCAAGGGTTCAGCTGATACTGCCTGCTGATCAAGTGTTTTTGGCTGCTCGGCAGCCTGCTTTTGTTCCAGTGCCTTCTTCTGTTCTTCTGGTGTAGGCTTGATGTCACCTGAAATCCGGTGTTGCGGTACCAGAAAGCTTTTCAGGGTCTGGTTCAGCTCGGCAGTGTTTAAATTACGCACGGCCTGTAAATCATTGAAATACTGGTTCCAGTTACCCTGACTTGAAACAACATAATCACTGAGCCGTGAACCAATAGCAGTCGCATTGTTCATAATACTGTCTGCCTGATTCTGCATCAGACTTTGAACCCGTTTTAGCTCTGTATCATTGAAATTCTGGTTTTTCTCTACACTGGAAAGCAAAGTATTTTCAACTTTATTTTCATCATGACTTGGCGCATAAATAGCTCCCATAAAGACCAGATTAAAATCCTGATCTAACCAGGTAGTAGACTGGACAGCAGTACTTAATCCGGATTCGACCATACTCTGGTAAAGATGACCGCTTGGCTGCATGGTATACAAATATGGTGCCAATGCCAGTGCCGGCTGAATTTTGGTATTTTTTCCATCCATATAAATATGGAACTTGGCCAGATCGCTGCCTTTTCTGACAATAAAATTACGGTTCTTGATCTGGGTCGAGTCCAGTTTTGGCACTTTAACCTGCTCAGGCACTGAACGTGCTGGAATTGGACTAAACTGCTGATCAATCGTTTTTAATATGGCTGCCTTGTCAAATTTTCCGGCAATGACCATGACTGCATTGTTAGGCGCATACCAGGTACGGTAAAAGCGGTTAAGCTCATCCATTCGGATTGATTTAAGTTCTTCTAGATCTCCAATTGGTAATCGCCCAAGATACTGGTTGCCATAAGCAGATTTCCACATTTGGTCCATGAGCACAGCGAAGGGCTGGTCCAGACGGATTTCGCGCTCACGTTTTACAATCTCGATTTCAGAGGGAACAAACTTTTGCTGTAGTACCAGCTTATCCATTCGCTCTGCTTCAAGATACAAAACTTCATTCAGGGCTTTGCTGTCAGGTCGGACAATATTAAGGTAACGGGTAGAGTAATAGTCAGTACTGGCATTTGTCATTAATGTATATTGGTCCAGACGCCGCTGAAACTCCTCACCTTTTACATTTTGAGTACCTTTAAAAGCCAAATGTTCCAAAAGATGAGCCAGCCCTCCTTTTCCTTGCGGATCATTCAGGGAACCGGTCAAATAAATTGTGTTGATATAAACTTTATTTTCTTTATCATTCGGGGCAAGTACAACACGGAAGCCATTGTCCAGTTTGTATTCCTCGATTTTTTGCTGGGATTTAACCAGAATCGGCTGTGCAAATACTGCTGTATTTAAACCGAGAAGACATAATGAGAGAGTAAGAGTCTTAAACCGCGTTAACATAATTATTCCAATTATTTCAGCTCAGTGAAGCTATTTATTCATCATCATAGGTAATGATTGTTATATTTAACAGCCTATTCTAAAAAAATAGCCGCTTATTTCAACGGCTCAGTGTATAGAAAATATGCCTGTAAATATCTTGGTATAGCAATATTAATGATGTGCCAGTTCAATTTCTTCACGGCTATTTAAAATACTTTTATCGGTCTGGCCCATCAGTTGACTAGTAACAATACCGGCTGTCATTGAACCATTTACATTTAATGCAGTCCGGCCCATATCAATTAAAGGCTCGATAGAAATCAGGAGCGCCACCAAAGTTACTGGCAGGCCCATAGCCGGCAATACGATCAGCGCTGCAAAAGTTGCTCCGCCACCCACTCCGGCTACACCGATTGAACTTAAAGTCACAATTCCAACCAGTGATGCGATCCACATCGGATCTAGAGTATTGATTCCTAAAGTTGGTGCGACCATCACTGCCAGCATGGCTGGATATAAACCTGCACAGCCATTTTGACCAATCGTGGCTCCAAAGGAGGCTGAAAAACTGGCAATCGACTCTGGAACGCCCAACCGGCGAGTCTGCGCTTCAATATTCAAAGGAATACTGGCCGCACTTGATCGGCTGGTAAAGGCAAATGTCAGTACAGGTGCTACCTTTTTAAAGAATTTTACTGGAGAAATGCCAGTAAGAAGTAAAATAATAGCATGTACAGCAAACATGATGGCCAAGCCCACATATGAGGCTATCAGGAAGCCACCCAGATTTAAAATATCAGCAAGGTTAGAACTGGCTACTACTTTTGTCATTAAAGCAAAAACGCCATACGGTGTTAAAGTCATAACCAAACGTACCAGTTTCATTACCCAAGCTTGCAAAGTCTGAATAGCATTCAGAATTCGCTGGCCTTTTACCACATCATCCTTCATCAGGTTTAATGCAGCCATACCTAAGAATATGGCGAAAATCACCACACTGATAATTGAGGTCGGGTTAGCTCCGGTCAACTCGGCAAAAGGATTACTCGGAATAAACGATAAAATCAATTGTGGCACACTTAAATCGGTTAATTTTCCAACGTAATCAGACTGAATAGTATTTAAACGGGCCGTTTCGGCCGCTCCCTGTACCAGACCCTGAGCAGTCAAACCGAATAGATTGGTTACGAAAACCCCGACTAGGGCCGCAATTAAAGTGGTAAACAATAAGGTTCCAATTGAATAGAAACTGATTTTACCTAATGACGAAGCCTGATGTAGTTTTGCCACAGCTCCTAAGATAGAAACAAAGACCAGTGGCATCACGACCATTTGCAAAAACTTCACATAGCCATTGCCCACAATATTAAACCAACTGATAGATTCGGCTAGAACTGGGTGGTTTGCGCCATACACGGCGTGTAATCCGAGTCCAAATATAACTCCCAGAACAAGACCAGCAAGTACTTTTTTAGACAGGCTCCATGTGGTTTTGCGTGTTTGGGCAAGCAAAAATATCAACCCGATAAAAACCACAATATTAATGATTAGGGGTATATTCATTCCCAAACTCCATCTAGTTGCCGGTGCATTCTTTTAAGGTGGCATATTTGACTATAGTCTGTCTTAAACACCTAGCCTTTTTAACAATTTTATAGCATCAAAATTACTACCGATCTGTTTGTAATGCTTAATTATTTTTAAATATATAATTAGCAGTTTAAATGAAGACTAATTTGATGAAAGGATCAAACCGATATGCTTCTTTATCTTCCTGATAGTTTTAGTAAATTCTGATGTTAAGAATCTATTTAAAGCTCTAGCTGGCTATTTCGGTTTTTTAGATATTAGATTGGAATAAAAATTATAGACAAATGATTTTAATCACTATATTAATAACCAGGTCATTTTCATGCATTTATTATAGTGCCTATATTTACCCTTTATTTAATCTGTTCAGTCTGCGGTGTGAATAAAAGCATTTTTCAATTACTACAGTAAAAAGTATTAAACAAGCAAAATATAAAAATAAAAGGTTCTCGAGGCCGAGAACCTTGAATGATAATTTCCAGGTTGAAAAGTATATCTCTAGTCTAAAAAGATTTCTGCAACCATATATAGCTTCGCATAACCAGAAATTTCTATACGTTGATTATCTTTTAAATCACAGTACAGTAATCCGCCGCGAGCAGAAGCCTGATAGGCAACCAGTTGCCGTTTTGAAAGTTTATCGGCCCAGAGTGGAGCAAGACCAGTATGCATGGAACCTGTTACAGGGTCTTCATCAATCCCTTTATGCGGTGCAAAATAACGAGCAATGTAATCATAATGCTGTGCCTTGCTGGTAATGGAAATATCAAGGTCAGCGGCAGTAATTGCTGTGCTGCGCTGATAGGCTGCTGCCAATTCTTTAATTTTATTAAAATCTGGTTTTGCATCACGTACAGCCTGTTCAGATTCACAGACCAAAATAAAAGCTTGCTGGTTTACATAAACTTCATTAAAAGGGCAATCTACTACCTCATTTAACAAGGCAGGATAATCTGGCAAGGGCTCAGGTACACGTACTGGAAAATTCATGGTGATTTTGCCATCTTGTCCTTGTGTGACAATAAAGACTCCTAGGTCTTTTACATGAAAATGAATCGTTTTTGTGGTGGTAAAATCTTTAAAAAGAACAAAACTGCTGGCTAAGGTAGCATGACCACAGAAATCTACTTCAACACTTGGAGTAAACCAACGAATCTCATAATTTTCATCATTTATTATTTTGACGAAGGCAGTTTCTGAAAGGTTGTTCTCCAATGCAATGTTTTGCATAATCCTGTCATCTAACCACTCTTCACATACAAGCACAGCAGCCGGATTTCCCTTAAAAAGTTCTGTGCTAAAAGCATCAACCTGATACATTTTCATAAGATTTTTCCTACGTTCTTTGCTCTGTATCTTAAGGCTTTTTCTGCTAGGCTGGGCAAAATTGTTTTACTGAGAATGCAGATGTTAAATCCACACATTCAACATGTTCCCCTAGAGAAAGCTTATCGTCTGCTGACACACGGTCCTACTGTTTTAGTCTCGAGTAAAGACCATAAAGAGACAGATGTGATGGCTGCTGCATGGGCATGTGCACTTGAGTTCAATCCAGCCAAAGTGACTGTAGTGCTGGATAAAAGTACAAAAACCCGGCAGCTTATTGAGAATTCGGGTTATTTCGCCTTACAGATTCCCAATCTTAAACAACTGGAACTCGTATACAAACTCGGCACTACCAGCAAGATGACTGAACCTAATAAGCTGGAGATTTGTCAGGTTGAGCTGTTCCAGTTTGAAAACTCCGATCTTCCCGTGGTTGCAGACTGTTCAGCATGGCTACTGTGTGAATTAATTCCGGAACCCCATATCCAGCAGGCACATGATCTGTTTATTGGAAAGGTTATTGCAGCCTATGCAGATAATAGGGTTTTCAGTCAGGGCCGCTGGCACTTTGAAGATGCAGATGAAGAGTGGCGAACCATTCACCATGTAGCAGGAGGACACTTTTATAGTATCGGTAAAGCAGTCTCTGTAGAAGAAGCAAATCTGGAGTTATAGATTTCTAGTAAAAACCCGCGATTGTCGCGGGTTTTTATTGGGGAAAATAGAAATTACTCGCCCATATTTTCAATAATTGCCTGTCCGAATTCAGAACAGCGCAGAAGTGTTGCATTTGGCATTAGACGCTCAAAATCATAAGTCACAGTCTTGGCCGCAATAGCGCCAGCAATTCCTTTAATAATCAGATCAGCAGCTTCTATCCAGCCCATATCTCGCAGCATCATCTCAGCAGAAAGAATGATTGAACCCGGGTTGACTTTATCCTGTCCGGCATATTTAGGCGCAGTACCATGAGTCGCTTCATATACTTGAATTGCCCCACCGATATTTGCACCGGGCGCAATACCAATGCCTCCAACTTCTGCTGCAAGTGCATCAGAAATGTAGTCCCCATTCAGGTTCAGCGTAGCAATCACAGAATAATCTGCCGGACGCATTAAGATCTGTTGCAGGAATGCATCAGCGATGACATCTTTAATAATAATATCTTTACCAGTCTTAGGATTCTTAATTTTAACCCACGGACCACCATCTAGCAGTTCACCACCAAAGCGCTCAAGTGCAACTTCATAGCCCCACTCTTTAAATGCACCTTCAGTATATTTCATGATATTACCCTTGTGCACAAGCGTTACACTCGGTTTATCATTATCAATTGCAAACTGAATAGCCTTACGTACCAGACGCTGCGTACCTTCTTTAGAAACAGGCTTAATACCGATACCACAATTTTCTTCAAAACGGATCTTGGTTACACCCATTTCTTCTTTTAAAAACTTTATAACTTTTTTAGCTTCCGGAGAACCGGCTTTCCACTCGATTCCGGCATAGATATCTTCCGAGTTCTCACGGAAGATCACCATATCTGTTAATTCAGGATGCTGGACAGGTGAAGGTACTCCTTCGAACCAGCGTACTGGACGTACACAGACATACAGGTCCAGTTCCTGGCGTAATGCGACGTTTAGTGAGCGGATCCCGCCACCAACCGGCGTGGTTAAAGGACCTTTAATTGAGACAACAAATTCACGCAGGGCTTCGAATGTTTCTTCAGGCATATAAGTGCCGTAAATTTTATTGGCTTTTTCACCGCAATATACTTCCATCCACTCGATCGAACGTTTGCCACCATAAGCTTTTAAAACCGCAGCATCTACCACTGCTTTCATTGCTGGTGTAATATCCACACCAATACCGTCACCCTCAATGAAAGGAATGATCGGATGGTTTGGTACATTCAGTGACAGGTCTGCATTGACTGTAATTTTATTACCATCTGCAGGAACTACGATCTTCTGATAACCCATTGTGCAGGTTCTCCCTTATGTAGCTGACGAATAAAATGTATGCCATGCAGGCACACTCTTCAACTTTCCTTACATGATATACTTTAATCGATCTTAGGGCTTGGTTGAGATTTATACGAGAAATAACAACATTTCTCTATTAAATAAAACGTCGTTATTTTTTGTTGTATACACTGAAGTTGAAATTCCGTATGAAAATTATCATTTTTAATAAGCCTTATGATGTGCTTTCACAGTTTCGTGAAGACTCTAAGCATTTAACACTCTCCCATTTTATTCATGATCCTGAATTACGGCTGGCTGGTCGTTTAGACTTGGACTCAGAAGGTTTAATGTTTCTCACCGATCATGGCGGTTTGAATCAGTTCATTACTAATCCCAAGAATAAAAAGTTTAAAACCTATCTGGCACAAGTTGATGGCGATATTACAGAAGAAGCTCTCGAGCAGTTACGTCAAGGGGTCGAACTGGCAGATGGTATGACTTTACCGGCCAAAGCCCGTAAGGTTGAGCAGCCGGAATGGTTATGGGACCGCGATCCTCCTGTGCGCTTTCGTGCCAGCATTCCTACTAGCTGGGTTGAGCTGCAAATCTGTGAAGGCCGAAACCGGCAGGTGCGCCGTATGACAGCTGCAGTAGGCTTTCCGACTTTACGTCTGATTCGCACACAAATTGGCACTATTGACTTGGTAAAACTTGGTCTCCAACCAGGTGAGCAGTTTGAAATTGAGCCTCTGCTTTATCCGGACTTTAAAGATGTGCCTGCAGATAAGCCTTATACAGGCCGCAGTGCACCACGTAATGCAGCAAAAAAGCCCTTTGAACAGAAAGATGGCAAGTCCAAATTTAATAAAGAACAGCCTAAAGACAAAGGTGCAAACAAAGCAGGTAAAAAGTTACCATCCGGCGGAACAAAACGCGTATGGCAAACAGAAGAAGGTGAGGCGAAGCCACGTCGCAAGACTAATGGGACTACCCGTCCAGGAAAAATTCGTCGATCTAACCGCTTTGGGTAATTAGAGTTAAGAGCAGTTGAATAATCATATAATTCTCTGCTCTTTTTCAATTTTATAAATTATTTTAGAAACTGTATTTTTATAGCCCTACTCTATAGAAATTTCTTGTTGAAACATATCACTGCTATAGACATGGAGCATAATAATAAAGGCTGAGCTACATATATATGCAGTACTTACAAAAGGCTGAATTGTTGCAATCTAAAACTCTTAAAATTGTAATTTGAGATACAATAGTCTGTTAAATCTGACATTTATATAAATTTTTCCTGCATCTAGCTACCATTTTTTTGTTTATTCTGTGCTCAATAGATTAATCACAGGATAGAACGGATGATCAGAGAACTTTCGAGCCAATCCCAAATTTTGGTAGTGCATGATGGTCATACTGGTCATTTAAACCCCTCTCTTGCAATTGGAGAGATTCTTGAACAACAGTTTAGAAATTCTTATGAAACCTTAAAAGTTCCAGTAAATCTGGGCAACTCTATGGTCAGTCTATTAAAGCGCCTTTCTTGGTTTCCTAGATTATTTCGTGTAATGGCAAAGCTAATATTTGGTGCTGCCCCAGTGCATATTGCCCAGTATCGGTTGATTGTGTGTTCAGGTATGTCCAATCTGCTGTATTCAGCTTATCTGTCGCAAGAGTTCGATATCCCTTTAGCATTTTCAGGTGATATAGGTAGTTTTAATGAACACTTAATTCACTGGACTATTAGCGCATTGGCTCAACCTACTCAGGTTGAACAGATTATTTTACCTACACTTCCGGTCAGAAAAAAATTTATTGAACTCCGTGCCCAACCTCACTGTGGTGAGGCAAGTTTGCTATTGGGCGGCCCTACCCACGAATATCCCTTTACACAAGCAGACTATCTTAACATTATCCGTCATTTTGATTTTTTTGTGGAGGCTTATAATATCCAGGGTTATATTGTTTGCTCGAGGCGTACGCCTGCCTTTAATAGCCGAATTAAAAAATATCTCAAGACCTCAGGACTAAAATTTGTGTCTATAAACGACACTACACCAATTGAACATCTGGTTGCGAGAAGCAAATATATTTTTGTGACTGAAGATAGTAGTACTATGCTTTCTGAAGCAATTCAGAGCGGTCGGATTGTACGGTCAGTCTGCCTGAATCCCGAACACAACAACTTGTTGATTGAAAAGTATTTACATAATCATCTTATACAGCGCCAGCCAGCAAATCAGCCCTTTTATACAGATGAACGTTTTCCTTATATTGCCGATCTAGATCTGATCCGCCCACTGGGTAGTCATTTCCGCAATTATTTATTATTTGATGATCATTATGCGCCTTATGATCTGCGCAGGAAATTTGCTTAAAAACAATTTATAAACTCAAGCATTTAAGGAATAAAGATAGGAGTAATAATGTTTAGAGTTCTATCTTATAAATCTAATTAAAACATAAAAGTTAAAAATAACAGTGATATCCTTAGCATATAAAAAATTCATTCTATAAAAGTTTTTTTAGTATTTGATTAAAAAAGCCAGTGCATGTGCACTGGCTTTTATATTATCAGCAGGTTATCCGGCTTTATACAATGTTAAACAGCAACGCTCGAAATTACATTATTGAATGTGGTACTTGGACGCATTACCGCATTTACTTTTGCCTGATCAATAGCGTAATAGCCACCAATATCAGCTGGTTGACCCTGCACTTGTGCAAGCTCGGCAATAATTTTCTCTTCATTTTCAGCTAAGGCTTGGGCCAGTGGAGCAAATTTTGCTTTAAGTTCAGCATCTTCGTCCTGTGCAGCAAGTGCCTGAGCCCAATATAGTGATAAATAGAAGTGACTACCGCGGTTATCCAGTTCACCAGTACGACGTGATGGAGATTTATCGTTGTCGAGCAGTTTACCAGTAGCTTCATCAAGTGTTCTGGCTAACAGCTTGGCACGGTCATTACCTTCCTTGATTCCCATTTCTTCTAAAGAAACCGCCAGTGCCAAGAATTCACCTAAAGAATCCCAGCGTAAGTGGTTTTCTTCAACTAACTGCTGAACATGTTTTGGTGCAGAACCGCCAGCACCCGTTTCATACATGCCGCCACCAGCCATTAATGGCACGATAGACAGCATTTTCGCTGATGTACCCAGTTCCATAATCGGGAACAGGTCAGTCAGGTAGTCACGTAAAATATTACCTGTTACTGAAATAGTATCGAGACCGCGAGCTACGCGCTCAAGCGTATAACGCATTGCACGTACTTGAGACATGATCTGGATATCCAGACCAGTCGTATCATGATCTTTTAAGTATTTCTGTACTTTCTTGATCAGCTCATTTTCATGTGGACGGTATGGGTCAAGCCAGAAGATAGCCGGCATACCTGAGTTACGTGCACGATTTACAGCCAGTTTTACCCAGTCACGGATTGGCGCATCTTTCACTTGGCACATACGCCAGATATCACCTTTTTCCACATTCTGAGACATCAGCACTTCACCTGTTTCAAGATCAGTGATGTTCGCGATACCCGCTTCAGGAATCTCGAATGTCTTGTCGTGGGAACCGTATTCTTCAGCTTTTTGCGCCATCAGACCAACGTTAGGTACCGTACCCATCGTACGTGGATCGAAATTACCATTCCACTTACAGAAATTAATCATTTCCTGATAGATACGTGCAAAAGTCGATTCAGGCATTACTGCTTTACAGTCATAAGGTTTGCCATCAGCGCCCCACATTTTACCGCCACCGCGGATCATTGCCGGCATAGAAGCATCGACAATGACATCATTTGGTGAGTGGAAGTTAGTGATCCCTTTTGCAGAATCAACCATCGCAAGCGCTGGACGGTGCTCTTGACAAGCATGCAGGTCAGCAATAATTTCTTCACGTACAGAGGTTGGTAAAGTTTCAATTTTCTCGTAAAGACCGGCCATACCGTTGTTAACGTTAATGCCTAGCTCGTCAAACAGTTTACCGTGCTTTTCAAATGCATCTTTATAGTAAATACGCACACAGTGACCGAATACGATCGGGTGTGATACTTTCATCATGGTCGCTTTTACGTGTAAAGAGAACAGGATGCCAGCTTCTTTACAATCATCTAATTCTTTTTCATAGAAGTCACAAAGCGCTTTTTTGCTCATGAACATTGAGTCGATAATTTCGCCATCTTGAAGCGCTACTTTTGGCTTCAGAACAATGGTTTCACCAGACTTGGTGATCAATTCCATTTTTACATTACGCGCACGATCAAGTGTCATCGACTTTTCGCCGTGGTAGAAGTCCCCTTCCTGCATATGTGAAACATGGGTTTGTGACCAAGGCTTCCATTCACCCATAGAGTGCGGGTGTTTTTTCGCATAGTTTTTGACTGCAGCTGGTGCACGACGGTCAGAGTTACCTTCACGTAGTACAGGGTTTACTGCAGAACCCAAACATTTACTATAACGTACCTTAATTGCTTTTTCTTCTTCGGTTACCGGGTTTTCTGGATAATCCGGAATTGCATAACCTTTTGATTGAAGTTCTTTGATACACGAGATCAACTGCGCAACAGAGGCACTGATATTTGGAAGCTTGATAATATTAGTATCTGGATCTTGGGTAAGACGACCTAACTCTGCAAGATTGTCTACTACCTTCTGCTCTTCACTGAGGTAGTCCGAGAATTCAGCGAGCACGCGTGCAGCCACAGAAATGTCAGTTTTAACAACTTTAACACCGGCCGGCTTAGTAAAGGTCTCAATGATCGGCAGTAGCGAATAGGTCGCCAGCAGTGGCGCCTCGTCAGTCAGTGTGTAAATGATAGTTGACTTTCCACCAGCCATATATAGCCCCTTGCGTTGGATTGAGTGTTTAAGGATTGAGCTTTTGGCCCTGCCCCTTTAAACCGAAATGCTTAAATAAACCTTGAGAGTATCAGCCCTCATGACCTTTCAGTCAACGCAAGATCTTGTGATAACGACATTTCGATACGAAATAGTAGTGTATAGCTTAAAAGCTTTACTATGAAATATGGTTAGTTTAGGTAAAATATAATATTACTCTTCCAAATACTGAATACTTTTTATACAATTCATCAAAACTGTTATTTCGCCAAGAAATACTATTAAGTTAAGTTGCTTACAAGCTAGAGCAAATATATTACAGCTTGGTGTCTAAACTCTGTTTATAAAATGATGAGCTATTTCTTATAGTTTATATCAAGCAGATCCTATTTTAAGATTTGCTCTACTAAATAATAAGTTCACTCTATAAGATAAAACGAACTATATCTAATTTTAAAATTACAGAATATAAAAAACCGGTACATGAGTACCGGTTCAAGTGATATGTAGCACTTGTTAGACATTTAACCAAGTTTCAATCTTGGCTTGATTATCTACTTTTAGCTCTACAGTAGTTAGATCTGTAGAACCACCTTGCACTTCAAACTGCATCAGTTCATCACGACGGAAAGCAAGCAAGCTATAATTTCCTTGCTGTTTTGCATATTTTTCAATCAGTTTAGTGGTGGCTTTTAAACCATCAATTGCAATAATAATATCATGGGCAGAAAGTCCTGCTTTTGAACCGACTCCATCACGGCGTACAGTCTGCACAACCACCCCCTCGGCTTTATCTGCCAGTTTTAAACCAAATGGTAGAGACTTGTCATTTTTCAAACTGTAACTAAGACCAAACTCCGGCAAGAGCTGCTCAAGTGGCAATTCATCAGTCGTGTTAATCAGATAATTAATCTGTTCAATCCACTTATCACCAGTCAACTGCTCGCACAAATCATAAATAGTACGTTCATTTACCTGTATGCCGTTTTGAGTGTTTTCATACAGTTTACGCATTAAAGCGTCGAGGCTCGAACCACGTAAACGCAGGCCCAGATCCAAACATAGTGCTACCAGGCAGCCTTTGTTGTAATAGCTGGTGCCCGCATTGTTTGAATTTTCATCCTGACGATAAAATTTCACCCAGGCATCAAAACTTGACTCTGCTACGGTCTGCACAAAACGGCCCGGATTTTGTAAATAGCGATCTATCTGGGCTTTGAGTAATTCTAAATAGGATTCCTGCTTGATTACGCCGCTACGCAATAAAATGAGATCGTCATAATAAGAAGTGAAGCCTTCAAAAATCCATAACAGTGAAGTGTAACCTTCCTTGTTCAGATCATAGTCAGCAAAGTTTTCTGGACGTATAAATTTGACCAGCCATGAATGAAAATATTCATGGCTGCACAGTCCTAAAAAGCGCTGATAATCCTTGGAGGGTTCTTCAGGCTCATCAGCCTTAGGCAAATCATCACGTGGAGTAATCAAACTGGTACTGTTCGGATGTTCAAGACCACCATAACTGTTACCTGTAGCCATGGTCATAAAGGTATAATGTTCAAACGGCGCTGAGCCAAACATGGAAATTTCTGTCGCACAGATTTTTTCAATATCCTGCTGCATGCGCTCAACATTCAATGCATGTTTGCCGGATACCACAAACTCATGTGGAATACCTTGTGCTTTAAAGCTGAAACGGGTCTGCTCTGCCAGTTCAAATGGCGCATCAATAAGCTCCATATAATTCTTGGCTTTTAAGGTATAACGGCCTCGAACCAGTGTCTTAGAGCTTAAAGCGGTGGCAAGCTGAAAGTGTTTCAACTCTTCCGGTAAAAATACCTCAGCCTCAATGGCTGTGTCTTCTTGCCCCTCCAGCCCCAGACAAACACAGGCCGGATTTACGTAAAGACGGGTTTGGTCAACATAAGCTCCGCGAACTGAAAGATCATAGGCATACACATCATATTCAACCGTAATCAGCTCATGGTCTGTATTAAACAGGCGCCATTTATTTTTTTCAGTCTTACTGATGTTTAAAATCCGGCCTGCTTCATCATAGGCTTTCACTGCTTCGATATGCTTTGAGAACTCACGAATCAAATAACTGCCCGGAATCCAGGTCGGTAACCACAGGACCTGATTTGGATTGGCCAAGAAGCGTAAAGTTACGTGAATCAGGTGCTGGCGATAGTCATCGAACTCGATTTGATAATGCAACATAAGTCGTAATAAAAGATCAACAGAAAGAAATTAGCATTTAGCTTAGCATTTTTTTACAAAGTGATGCGGATAAGTCTTATTTGTCCTTAAAAGTCGCTAGCATTCAGAAAAAAAAAGGCATAGCATGCCTGTGTTTTTCGCATCATCTGCGATCAATCCGGCATATAAAGGTACTTCCCGTTGAGAATATTTGCTTACCTCTTTATTTTATTTAGCTTGTGCTGTGCCAGTCTGGCCAACGCCCGCCTGCTTCAGGTGGTCCCTGAATCAGTTGAAGCCGCAGCCTGGAGCATTCTGGACCCGCAGTCGGGACAGATAATTGCCGAATATAATAGTGAGGTACAGCGCTCACCTGCTTCACTTACCAAGATGATGGTGGCTTATATTGCCCTCAAGGAAATTGAGAACGGGAAACTGAATCGAAATGAAATTCTGACTGCGACCCCGGTGGTAAAAATGGTCATGTGGGATGAATCTCAGATGTATCTGAAGGAAGGCGAGCAGATTTCAGTTGATCAGCTTCTGGCTGGTCTTATTGTGATGTCAGCCAATGATGCTGCGGTGACTTTAGCAGAGCGAATTTCTGGAAACGTGCCTGCATTCATTGAACGCATGAATCAGGAAGCTCAAAAGCTTGGAATGAAAAATACTCATTTTACCAATCCGGCTGGCATTACTATGGATGGGCATTATTCAACTGCGCATGATCTGGCACTGCTGGGCCAGGCACTGGTAAATGACACACCGGATTATCTCAATTACTCCAAACAGCAGAGCTTTACCTATAACAATCATTTTCATCGTGCTACCAATTTGTTACTCAAGCAGGATGCAACAGTAGACGGACTAAAAACCGGTTTTACCAAAGCTGCGGGTTATAACCTTGCGCTTACAGCCAGTCGCCCTACCATGAATGCAGATTTACCTAACCGCCGCCTGATTGTGGTAGTTATGGGTACAACCAGTGCTGTAAAACGTGCCGAGGTAGCTTATAAGTTGCTAAATCTGGGCTATGCATATACGCGAGATGAAGTTGCGATCAAAGACAAACAACTACTCGGTGAACTGCCGGTAGTCAAGTCAACCTTAAAAATGTTTAAGGTAAAGTCAGCCCAACCGAAGATTATAACGACCTCTTTATATAACCAGCCTTATGCAATTGACCTACAGACTTTTGATAATGCAACCCAGCGTATTATGCTTAATACGGGTAATGGTATATTGCAAACCATCGAACCCTTGCAGACGACCAACACTCATATCAATATTGAACTGAATACCAAGCAGTTAACTGCCCCGTTAATGCAGGTCATGAAACTTGCAACTGTGCATGTCTATCAGAACAACCAGCTGATCAGCACATTTGATATTGAAAATGAAGTGCATATTGAAGAAGCTAATTTTTTTCAGAGAATCTTTTTATGGTTGGTCAGCTTATTTCCGTTTATGAGTAATGATGAGATGAAAACTGCACCAGAAGTATTTAATTCTTAACTGTTAAAATCTATAAACCCATATAAATATAACAAAGAATCAATCAGGAAGATGGCATAGTTTTGCCATCTTCTTTTTTATGTTTCCTTAGAAATAAAATATAAACAGGTACAAAATGGCTCAAGAATTACATCATATCGTCGTGGTCGGCGGTGGCGCAGGTGGCCTCGAACTGGTGACCCGGTTAGGCAATAGTCTGGGCAAGCAAGCTAAAGCAAAAATCACGCTAGTTGACCAGAACCTTACTCATATCTGGAAGCCTCTTCTTCATGAAATCGCTGCCGGTACGCTGGACCCATATAGCGAGGAAGTCAATTATTTTGCTCATGCCGCCAGACATCACTACCAGTTTGTATCAGGCAGTCTATGTAATGTATTACCCGAGAAAAAACAGATTCAGCTTTGCTCCGCCACAGGCAAAAACCTTAAAACGTTAAGCTATGACACGCTAGTACTTGCTGTAGGTTCGGTATCAAATGATTTCAATACCGAAGGAGCTAAAGAATATTGCTATTTCCTGGACAACCGTGCTCAGGCGGACCAGTTTCAGAAAGATTTATTGAACACTTATCTAGATGCACAGTATTCCCAACAGCCTAATCATCTTAATATTGCAATCATTGGTGCTGGTGCAACGGGTGTAGAGCTTGCAGCACAACTGGTCGAGGCTAAAGAAAATTTTTACCGTTATGGCCTGAATCATATACATCCTGATCTGGTTAAAATTACTTTAATTGAAGCAGCAGACCGAATTTTGCCTGCCCTTCCAGAAAAAGTGGCCGAAAATACATTACGACAAATCAAAACGCTAGGCATTGAAGTCCTGACTGGCTATAAAGTACAGCATGTCGCTAAAGACCATATATCTTTTCAGGATGGAAGTGCCTTGCAAACTGATTTGAATATCTGGGCAGCCGGTATCAAGGCACCGCAGGTCATTGAACAGCTAGAAGGTTTTGAAAAAGATCACTTAAACCGTATTAAAGTCTATGCCACCCTGCAGTCTTATAATTACCCGGATATTTTTGCTTTCGGTGATTGTGCACATTGTCAGCTTGAAGCAGACCAGCCACCGCTTGGGCCCCGTGCTCAGGTTGCCAGCCAGCAAGCAACTTTTCTGGTTAGAGCTTTAACAGCCCGTATTGCGGAGAGGCCAATACCCATGTTCCATTTTTCTGATAAGGGCTCACTGATTTCATTAAGCCAGAATAAGGCTGTGGGCCAACTCCTGGGCCAGGTAAATGTCCAGGGATCGGTCGCCAAAGGCTTATATATCTCACTATACCGCTTACATCAGGCTAATATATATGGCTACAGCCAGGCTGGTGCACTCACAGTGAGAGATTTTGTTACACGAAGAATTCGGCCGAAAATAAAATTGCATTGAAATTTCATCACACAACCCCATAATTGAATAAATTGGCTTCAAAAAGATCGAAATCACAGTTTTTTTAGGATTTTTCTTCTAAAAGCGCTGTGTTTCATCTTATGATGTACCCTTCAAAAAATTGACTGGATCAATAATATGACTGCTATTGCAAATAATCATGTGGTTTCATTCCACTATACACTGACCAATGCAGAGGGCGAGACTCTCGACCAATCTCAGGGTGAACCACTGGCTTATTTGCACGGTGCGGGTAACATTATTCCTGGTTTGGAAAATGCGTTGGCTGGTAAAACAATAGGCGAGAAATTTACTGTAAATGTACCTGCTGCTGAAGGTTACGGTGAATATAATCCTGACCTTGTACAGGAAGTTCCAGCTCAAATGTTCCAAGGTGTAGATAATATCCAGCCTGGTATGCAGTTCCAAGCACAAACTGATGACGGTGTTCAGATTGTGACTGTTAAAGCAGTTGAAGGCGAAAACGTACTGGTTGATGCGAACTTCCCGCTAGCTGGTCAAGACCTGACTTTTGAAGTTGAAATTGTTGATATCCGTGATGCAACTCAAGAAGAGCTTGATCATGGGCATGTTCATGGCGCGGGTGGTCACCACCACTAAGATCATCTGATCAAAAAAGGCAAAGCTCAGGCTTTGCTTTTTTATAGTTATTTTTCAGTATTAGAAATAGCTTCAGCTTGATTTTTTAACCATTTTTCTTAATGATAAACATAATGTTATTTTAATTACTGGCTTTTATGTCTGCATATCAACTGGTCTGGTTCCGTCAGGATTTACGTATTGTTGACCATTCTGCATTATGGCATGCCAGACAGACTGGTCCCTGCATTGCGCTTGTTACCCTTTCACCAGTTCAATGGCGGCAACATGATGATGCCGTGATCAAAATTGATCTTTATTTAAGACAGCTTAAAGTTTTAAAAGAACAGTTAAAACAGCTCAATATCCCTATCATTATACAAACTATTCCTCTCTGGAAGGAAGTTCCTGAGTTTTTGCTTGAATGCTGTCAAAGTTTAAGCGTTCAGCAAATCCATGCCCATATTGAGGCAGGTATAAACGAGCAGCAACGTGATCAGGACTGTCAGCAACTGCTCGATACATCCGGTATTGCTTTGACTTTATACCAAGACCGCACTCTATTCCCTTTCGGTAGTATTACCAACCAAAATGGACAGCCTTATCAGGTCTTTGGTGCCTTTAAAAAAGCCTGTTATAGCCGTTTAGAAATAGCGCTACCAAAATGTTATACAGAAATTACAGCTCAAAATCCTATAACTCTCCCTGCTCTTGATCAGTTTCAGCAGACAGCGCCAGATATCAGGCAGCTTTGTGACATACCTGTTCCAGAATCCATTCAACAGCTCTGGCCTGCTTGCGAAAACCATGCTCATACATTACTTGAACAATTTCTTGAAAATCATGTTCAGCATTATCATATTGAGCGAGACTTTCCTGCACACTCTGGAACCAGTCAGCTCTCTGCCTATTTGAATATTGGCGTACTTTCTATACGCCAATGTATACAGGCTTTATTCCGGCATCAAAGCGGGTACTTTGTGCCTGAACAGGAGGGCCAGAGCATCTGGCTAGATGAGCTGCTATGGCGTGAATTTTATCAGCATATTCTTTATCAGTTTCCAAATGTTTCAAAATACTTACCTTTCAAAGCCAATGCTCAGAATATTCCCTGGCAAGATGATAAAACTGCATTAACTGCCTGGCAGCAAGGCCAAACTGGTATTCCAATTGTAGATGCAGGAATGCGGCAGTTATTGGCCACTGGCTGGATGCATAACCGGGTCCGCATGATTACAGCCATGTTCTTGTGTAAGAATCTTCTGATTGACTGGCGCCAAGGTGAACAGTGGTTTATGCAGCATTTGATTGATGGTGACCTGGCGGCAAATAATGGGGGATGGCAATGGTGTGCTTCCACCGGCACGGATTCAGTGCCCTATTTCCGTATTTTCAACCCGGTCAGTCAGTCCAGAAAGTTTGATCCTGAAGGTCAATATATCCGTACATGGATACCGGAACTGGCACATCTGGATGCTAAAACAATTCACGCACCCTATGAAAGTAAAACCGTCCAGCAACTGGACTATCCAAAACCCATAGTAGATTTAAAATACAGTCGTGCCCGGGCTATTGACCACTTTAAACAGTATTTGTGGAACTTATACTCTTAAAAAGAGACTAGATATTATGCAAATATATGTATTTTGCAGAGATAATATTGATGCTTTTTGACAGCAGATTTCATGTCTGGACTTTAAAACCTGATATAAAAAATTGCATGTCGGGTATTCACTATTCAGATTAAAAATAATGTTTATTTTAAGTGGAAATTGCATCATGACTTTTAACTGGTAATAAGATTAAAAACTGTAATGCAATTTTTAATACTACAACCAAAACAAAACAGGCAGACTTTTGACCAGTCAAAACCTTGGTATAAGGAAAATAAATAATATTGCATCTTATAACTTGGAACGTTTTTAGAATCCAAGTACAATACTGCGCTAGTCGAGGGATGCTGCGACGTTTTACAGGCACTAAATGTAAAATCGCCAGGCTCGACGATCGGTATGTCTGTTCAAGCTTACCAACAACGGCATCCGCGAACTGAATGATCCATACTATTTTTTCTAGGAGATCCTGATGAACGCGGTTACTGCTTCATTTACAGATTATAAAGTTGCCGATATTTCACTTGCTGATTACGGCCGTAAAGAAATTAAACTTGCTGAAGCTGAAATGCCTGCCCTGATGGGTCTGCGTAAGCGCTATTCAGCAGCAAAACCACTGGCAGGCGCGAAAATTCTCGGCTGTATCCATATGACCATTCAAACTGCTGTTTTAATTGAAACACTGGTTGAATTGGGCGCAGAAGTTCGCTGGACTTCATGTAATATCTTCTCGACTCAAGACCACGCTGCTGCTGCAATTGCTGCATCTGGTATTCCTGTTTTTGCCTGGAAAGGCGAAACTGAAGAAGAATACATGTGGTGTCTTGAACAGCAAATCAATGTAAACGGCAAACCTTGGGATGCCAACATGATTCTGGATGATGGCGGTGACTTAACGGCTGTTGTACATGAAAAGTATCCTGAACTGATTGCAAAAATTCATGGTATTACTGAAGAGACTACTACGGGTGTTGCACGTCTACTCGAAATGTGGAAAGACGGTTCACTGAAAGTTCCTGCCATCAATGTCAATGACTCCGTAACCAAGTCTAAAAATGATAACAAGTATGGCTGTCGTCACTCACTTAACGATGCCATCAAACGTGCAACAGACATGCTGCTTTCTGGCCGCCGTGCACTTGTTATCGGTTATGGAGATGTAGGTAAAGGTTCTGCACAATCACTTCGTCAAGAAGGCATGATTGTACGCGTAACTGAAGTTGACCCAATCTGTGCAATGCAGGCCTGCATGGATGGTTACGAAGTAGTATCTCCATATAAAAATGGTGTTCAGACCGGTAATAAAGAAGATATTAATGTAGATCTTCTCAAAAATACTGATCTGATTGTTACTACAACCGGTAACTATCACGTATGTGATGCTGCGATGCTGGATACACTAAAAGCAGGTGCAGTGGTTTGCAACATCGGGCACTTCGACACTGAAATCGATACAGCTTACCTGCGTGGCTATAAATGGGTTGAAGTTAAACCTCAGGTACATCAGGTATATCGTTCAGAAAATGAAAACGATTATCTGATTCTTCTTTCTGAAGGTCGTTTAGTGAACCTGGGTAATGCTACAGGCCATCCATCTCGTGTGATGGATGGTTCTTTCGCCAACCAGGTTTTAGGCCAGATGCACCTGTTTGCCGAGAAATTTGCTGATCTTTCAGAAGATCAAAAACAAGCAAAAATCCGTGTAGAACTGCTACCGAAGAAACTGGATGAAGAAGTTGCTGCCGCAATGGTTGCAGGTTTTGGTGGGGTACTGACACAACTGACCACTGAGCAGGCAGCTTACCTTGGTGTACCGGTAGAAGGTCCGTTCAAGTCTGACGCTTATAAATATTAAGATATCTTAAGGGCAGATGTTTAGGCATCCTGCCCTTTTCTTTGTCTGGCATATTTATAAATTAAAAAAAGGATTTGAAAAATGACTAAACGTGTTCCGATTTCTTTTGAGTTTTTTCCGCCAAAAACTGATGCCGGCGCAGAAAAGCTCAAACTGGTTCACCAGGATCTTCAACATTTGAACCCGGAATTCTTTTCGGTGACTTATGGTGCCGGAGGTTCCACCCGTGAACGTACCTTGGCTGCAATTGAAGAGTTTAATGGCAAGGGTACACCGGTAGCACCTCACCTTTCCTGTATCGGGGATGATAAGGCACGTATAGCAGAGCTGCTGGATCTGTATAAATCTCAAAACATTAAACGTATTGTTGCCCTGCGTGGTGATTTGCCATCCGGTCAGGTCGGTCTGGGCGAACTTCCATATGCACAGGATCTGGTACGTTTTATTCGTGAACATTCAGGTGATCACTTTCATATTGAAGTTGCAGCCTATCCGGAGATGCATCCTCAGGCAGAAAGCTTTGATGCTGATATTCGTCGCTTTATTGAAAAGGTTAATGCTGGCGCAAATGCGGGTATTACCCAGTTTTTCTTCAATCCGGATTCCTATTTTTATTTCTTGGATCGCCTTGCAAAGGAAGGGATTCATATTCCTATTGCACCAGGTATTATGCCCATCATTAACGCCAGCAACCTGATCCGCTTTGCTGACGGCACAGGTGCAGAAATTCCTCGCTGGATTCGTAAACAGCTCTCTGCTTATGGCGATGACAGTGTGGCAATTAAGGACTTTGGTCATGAAGTCGTGCTAAAGCTTTGCGAACGTCTGATTGCTGGTGGTGCACCAAGTCTGCATTTCTATTCAATGAACCAGACCGAACCCACCCGCCAGCTTGTACTTGACCTGGGTTTAGCCTGAGCTAAATTAATCATCTGCTTTTTTGAAGAGTAATACATTCATGCCACGTTTTTATATTGAAGCTGATTTAACTGTAGGAACAACAGTTGAGCTTACAGAAACAGTGTTTCATCATTGGGTGAAGGTATTACGTGCACAGATTGGTGACAGTGCCACCCTGTTCAATGGACGGGGTGGTGAATTTGAAGCGAATTTGACAGAAATCAGCAAGAAAACTGCATCTGTTGCAATCAGGTCGTCTAACCCGGCAGATCGTACTCCACCTTTTACAACAGTATTGGGTCAGGTCATGAGCAAAGGTGACCGAATGGATTATGTCATTCAGAAAGCCACAGAACTGGGTGTTACGACCATTCAGCTGTTAACATCAGAACGATGTGAAATGCGCTTAAAATACGATCGCGATCAAAAAAAGCTCGATCACTGGCAAGCTGTTGTAATTGCAGCCTGTGAGCAATGTGGCATGAACCGGATTCCAGAGATATTACCCCCTGTTCCACTCACAGACTGGCTACAGCAGAATTTACCAGCAACCCGGCTAGTGCTTGCTCCCAATAAGCGTCAGCAGAATGTTTTAACCGATGCTCAAACAGATCTGGCACTGTTAATCGGTCCGGAAGGCGGGTTGAGTGAAGCAGAAATAGACATGGCCAATCATGCTGGCTTTAAAAACTGGTGCATTGGAGAACGCATACTGCGTACTGAAACAGCGCCTGTAGTCGCTTTGTCTATCTTAAATCACCATTTCTCAACACACTAGACTTATACCAATATACGAAGTTAAATTAAGTCATTATTCATCACTTTTAACTCAAGCTTGTAAATACGTGATTAACTAATGACTAGTTTCAGTTATATTCGTATTTAAAAAAACCCGTAATCATTTTGATATAAGCTCTTATATCCTCTGGGCATTGTGAGCTTTTATTTTCAGCTCGCTTTTTTCTTAAAATATTTTAACTATAAAGCCAGACATTATGACTATAACTTGAGTGAATGGAAAAAGCCTGGTTTTACGCTGGGATAAGCGCTCAAGTAATGGTATATTCGATAAAATTTAGCCAAAACCGACCAGCATGCTGCTGGGCCAACACATGTAACAATCGAGATTCAAATGGACGATCAATCATTAAAACAGCAAGCTTTGTACTATCATGAATTCCCAACACCAGGAAAAATTAGCGTCACTCCAAGCAAACAGCTTGTCAACCAGCGTGATCTGGCTTTAGCCTATTCTCCAGGTGTTGCAGCTCCGTGTCTTGAGATTGAACGTGACCCTTCAGCTGCCGCAAAATATACGGCACGGGGCAATCTGGTTGCTGTGGTCAGTAATGGTACTGCTGTTTTAGGACTGGGGAATATTGGTCCATTAGCCTCTAAACCGGTAATGGAAGGCAAAGGTGTACTCTTTAAAAAATTTGCCGGTGTCGATGTATTTGATATTGAAATTGCTGAAAATGATCCCGACAAGATTGTTGATATTGTGGCAGCACTTGAGCCTACATTCGGCGGTATCAACCTTGAAGACATTAAAGCACCAGAATGTTTTTATATTGAGCGCAAACTCCGTGAGCGCATGAATATTCCGGTATTTCATGATGACCAGCATGGTACCAGTATTATTGTAGGTTCTGCCCTGCTAAATGCCTTGCAACTGATCAATAAAAAAATTAATGAGATCAAGATTGTAGCCTCAGGCGCCGGTGCTGCTGCGTTATCTTGTCTTGATCTGCTGTGTGCGCTGGGCGTAAACAAAGACAATATTATTGTTGCTGACTCTCGAGGCCTGCTAACCACCTCACGTGATGGGCTGGATGAGTCTAAAAAACGCTATGTACAGGACATTCCGCAAACCCAGCTCCATGAAGTCATGGCAGGCGCAGATATGTTCTTGGGGCTTTCTGCGGCAGGTATCCTGACCAAAGAAATGGTCAAGCAAATGGCAGAGAACCCGATCATTTTCGCACTTGCCAATCCGGACCCTGAAATTCTGCCTGAACATGCTCACGAGGTTCGTCCTGATGTCATTATGGCAACAGGCCGTTCAGACTATCCGAATCAGGTCAATAACGCCCTGTGCTTCCCGTATATCTTCCGTGGCGCACTTGATGTGGGTGCAACTACAATTAATGAAGAAATGAAAATTGCCTGTGTACATGCGATTGCACGTATGGCACATATTGAAGCAGATGCAGCGACATACGGCGAAAAATCAGCTTCATTTGGCCGTGAATATTTAATTCCGCGTCCACTGGATCAACGCCTAATTCTGGAAATTGCTCCTGCTATCGCTCAGGCAGCGATGGATTCTGGTGTAGCTACCCGCCCGATTGAAGATTTCTCAGCTTATCGCCAGCGCTTGTCCGAGTTTGTTTATAACTCGGCATTTATCATGAAGCCAATTTTTGCACAGGCGAAGACTGATCCGAAACGCATTGCTTATGCTGAGGGTGAAGACCTTCGTGTATTACGTGCTGTTCAGATTGCAGTAGATGAAGGTCTGGCTAAGCCGATTCTGGTTGGACGTACTGCGGTTATTGAAGCTAATATCAAAAAACTAGGATTGCGTCTTGAACAGGGCGTAAATATTGAAATCGTAGATCAGGAAAAGAATCCTGACTATGAAAAGTTTGCGGACGATTACTATCAGTTAATGCAGCGTAAAGGTGTAACACCCGAATATGCACAGCGTGAGGCACGTCGCCGCTCCACTTTGATTGCAGGCATGCTGGTACGTCATGGCAAAGCAGACGGTATGCTCTGCGGTACATATTCAAGCTATGACATTCACCTAGATTTTGTTAAAAACGTTATTGGGTTACGTGAAGGTCGTAGTACGTTCTTTACTTTAAATGCATTAATGCTTGAAGACCGCACCCTGTTTATTGCAGATACCTATGTCAATACTAATCCGACTGCCGAACAGCTCGCTGAAATGACAATTCTGGCAGCTGAAGAAGTACGCCGTTTTGGGATCGCGCCCCGTATTGCCCTGTTATCACATTCAAGCTTCGGTTCTGACCAGACGGATGCAAGTGCACAAAAAATGCGTCAGGTATATGAAATTCTGTCACGCATTGCGCCAGAGCTGGAAGTTGAAGGTGAAATGCACGGTGATGCAGCACTTGATGAGAATATTCGTCATTTTGCATTCCCCAATTCACGCTTCAAAGGTTCTGCCAACTTGCTGATTATGCCAAATCTGGATGCAGCCAATATTTCGTTTAACCTGCTTAAATCTACTTCAGGCAATAACGTAACAATTGGCCCGATTCTGCTGGGTGCTGCTAAACCGGTGCATATTTTAACCCCAACCGCCACCACCCGTCGTCTGGTTAATATGACTGCACTGACTGTTGCTGAAATTCAGCAAGCTGAGGTATAAGCTTTAACTGAATAAAAGCTAAAGTTCTTTACTTGAGAAAACCTCTATTCTGTTGCATGATTGCTTGAAGAATAGAGGTTTTTTCATGCAAGTTTATTTAGTAGGCGGTGCTGTCCGGGACCATTTGCTTGGCCATCCCTATCAAGAAAAAGATTATGTTGTGGTAGGAGCAACGCCTGAGCAGCTTCTCGCTCAGGGTTTTATGCCAGTTGGTAAGGATTTTCCAGTATTTCTGCATCCTGATACTAAGGATGAATATGCTTTAGCGCGTACTGAGCGTAAATCCGGTCAGGGCTATCACGGTTTTGAATTCCATACGGATAGCAGCGTGACTCTGGAAGAAGATTTAATCCGTCGCGATTTAACGATTAATGCTATGGCCATGGATGAACAAGGTCAGGTATATGATCCATATCAAGGCCGGCAAGATCTCAAAAATAAAGTTTTACGCCATGTTTCCGATGCCTTTATTGAAGATCCGCTTCGTGTATTACGTGTTGCCCGTTTTGCTGCTCGCTATGCTCCTTACGGTTTTAAGATTGCTGAAGAGACCATGAGCCTCATGCAGCAACTGGTCAATACGGGCGAACTGGATACTTTGACCCCAGAGCGGGTCTGGAAAGAAACCTCTCGTGCCTTAATGGAACAGCGCGCTGATGTCTATTTTGAAGTTTTACGTGAATGTGGCGCCTTAAATATCCTGTTACCCGAACTGAATGCCCTGTTTGGAGTTCCTCAACGGCCAGAATATCATCCTGAAATTGACTGTGGTATTCATACGCTGATGTCCTTACAGCAGGCATGTCAGGCGAATTATTCACTTGATGTACGTTTTGCGGTACTGGTTCATGACCTTGGCAAAGCTCTTACGCCAACAGATATTCTACCCCGCCATATCATGCATGAAGAACGTGGTGTAAAACCCGTAACTGCTGTATGCGATCGTTTAAAAGTTCCTGCTACTACCAAGCAACTGGCTCTGGCAGTCTGCAAAGAACACTTAAAATGCCATCAGGCTTTAACTCTAAAACCTGGAACCTTATGGCGCCTGCTGCAACGTTTAGACGTTTTACGCCGTCCGGAACGGGTCGAAGCTTTTGTACAGGCATGTGAATGTGACTCTAGAGGCCGCTTAGGTCTAGAAAACCGTCCTTATCCGCAAGCCAGCTACATGTATCAAGTCATCGAGATTGTCCGTTCAATCAAGGCACAAGACTTACCTCCGGAAATACAAGGGCCGGATATTGGAGAAATGTTGATTCAGCGCCGAATTGAAGCTATTGCCACATTTAAGGCTGAGTTTCTTTCTTCTCAATCCTCTAACCAGTTTTAGTTTTAAAATAAATATAAAAAAAGCCTCCATATGGAGGCTTTTTACTGGAAGATTAACGGCGAGGTAATGGAATAAACTGGGAGTCCTGATTCTGAACTTCCCGCTCTCCTACATTTACGTTTAAGGTCTGCTGCTTACCTTCGCGCTCCACCAGAAGCTGAATAGTGCTGTTCGGTGCTTGCAGAGCGACATAATTGATTAAATGCGATGTTGAGGTAATCTGCTCATTATTCACTTTTAAAATGCGGTCCCCTACCTTTACACCGGCTTTGGCAGCTGGGCCATTACCCAGTACTCCCGCAACCACGACACCTGGCTCACGTGGTGCCAGTACATCAGTTTGTGCAGGTGGAACCAGACTGATTCCTAGCCATCCTCTTACCACGCGGCCATCTTTCAAAATGGCATTTAACACCTGCTGACAGACTTTAGCCGGAATGGCAAAACCTATTCCAAGTGAGCCACCGGTCTGTGAGAAAATTGCCGTATTTACCCCAATCAGATTACCTGCAACATCGATTAATGCACCGCCTGAGTTACCCGGGTTAATTGCAGCATCTGTCTGGATAAAGTCTTCATAGGTATTTATTCCCAAATCAGAACGGCCAGTTGCAGAGATAATTCCCTGTGTTACCGTTTGCCCTACCCCAAACGGGTTACCAATTGCCAACACCACATCACCGACTTCATTACCACTAAGTTTAAAAGGTAAAACAGGTAATTTATCCAGTTCAATCTTGATAACGGCAAGGTCAGTATCAGGATCAGTACCAATAATTTTTGCTTCAGCACGGCGACCATCATTTAAAGCCACCACAATCTGTTCTGCTTGTGCCACTACATGGTTATTGGTCAGGATGTATCCATCAGGACGTACAATAACACCTGAGCCAAGACTGTTTTCATTCTGCTGGCTATTAAACTGGTCTGGTAGCTGGTCCCCAAAAAATTCACGAAATGCCGGATCATTTAATAAGGGATGATTCATCTGCCGAACTTTTTGCGTGGTAAAAATATTAACCACCGCAGGTGCAGCAACTTTTACTGCCGCATTATAAGAGACTACTCCTCCAGAACGGGAGGTATCAATTAAAGGTTCAACTTTTTCAGCAGGCATTTTTACACCATCAGCAGCGACTGGCGCTTTGGGCTGATGGAATTTCTGCCAGCCAATAAAACTGATAATCACAATGACCAGCAGTACCCAAGGTAACCAGGCAAAGGTTCGGCGCACGTTATTATCCTCTAGATTCTTTTGATTTGTTAATGCGTAATAGATCTAGGTGATTGTAATACAAATACAAAATATACGCTTTAAAACACACTAAAGTTTTGTCTGGCTTTAGTTACAAGATAAAATATGTTTCTATATCCCATTGTCCAGTTTAATTATTAAGGTAAATCATGGCCAGGTTGACTGATATTCTTCAATGGTGTGATCAGACATTGAAAACTTCCGAATTTCGTGACTATGCGCCGAACGGTTTGCAAATTGAAGGCTCGCAGGAAGTAAATAAAATTTTGTGTGCAGTTACTGCATCACAAGAAGCTATTGATGCGGCGATTGCACAAAAAGCAGATCTGTTATTGGTTCATCATGGTTATTTCTGGAAAGGCGAACCCTATCCGATTACCGGTATGCGCGGCAAACGTATTAAAACTTTAATACAGAATAATATCTCTCTTGTCGCTTTTCATTTACCTTTAGATTCGCACCCAATATTGGGTAATAATGCTGCCATTTCTGATTTACTTGGCCTTGAGCATCTTGAAGCACTTGATCCATCTGAACGGCATCCGGTGGGTAACATTGGTTATTTACCAGAAGCATTAAGTCCGCAAGCATTTAGAAATTATCTGGCAGAACGTTTAAACACCCAGGTACTTCATCTACCTGCGGAAAAGTTATCTGTGCAAAAAATAGGTTTTTGTACTGGAGCTGCTCAGGATTTCATTACTAAAGCAGCTGTTCAGGGTTGTGATGCTTATATTTCCGGTGAGGTTAGTGAGCGAACTTATTATGAGGCTCAGGAATTAGATGTGCATTACTATGCCTGTGGGCACCATGCGACTGAACGTTACGGTGTACAACGCTTAGGTCAAGCACTGGCTGAACAGTTTGCCCTCGAATATCATTATCATGAACTGAACAATCCGGTTTAAACCTTATGTTACGATTGGAATCGTTTACAAGTTTATAAATTCGGCCTTTATTATGTATTGTTATTTAAAAAGCGTGGCCTACCATGCAGATAATCAATTACAATAGAGGCACTTAATTGTATAACCCAGCAAATGCAAGGAATTAGAACATGACAACCATTACTTTACCTCCTCTTCCTTATGACTACGATGCGCTTGAGCCGCACATTAGTAAAGAAACTTTAGAATTCCACCATGACAAACATCACAACACTTATGTGGTGAATCTGGTTAAAGCAATCGAAGGTACTGACCTCGAAGGTAAAGAGCTGGATGATATCATCAAAGCAACTGCGGGTGATGCATCTAAAGCAGGTATTTTTAACAATGCAGCCCAAGTATGGAACCATACATTCTACTGGAACTGTATGACTAAAAATGGTGGCGGTAAAGCTACTGGTCCTGTTGCCGAGAAAATTGATGCAGCTTTCGGTTCTTATGAAAAATTTGCTGAAGAATTCGCAACTGCGGCTACTACACAGTTTGGTTCAGGTTGGGCTTGGTTAGTGGCTGATGAAGTAAATGGCAACCTGTCAATCATGAAAACTTCAAATGCAGATACGCCATTGGCTCATGGTAAAGTAGCGATTCTGACCATTGATGTATGGGAGCATGCATATTATATCGACTACCGCAATGCACGTCCTAAGTACATCTCTACTTTCCTTGAAAGCCTGGTAAACTGGGAATATGTAAATGCAAAACTTGCAGGCCAGCCTGCTGGAGTTGAGAAATAATCTTTCTCTTGCCTTAAAAAGTCACCCTGCGGGGTGATTTTTTATTACATTATTTTATAAATGAATATTTATAGATCAATCAGTTTATTCTTATAAATTATTTAATTGACGCCTATATAATTGATCCGTAGAATGGCCCACAGATTCTCCCATAGCTCAGTCGGTAGAGCGACGGACTGTTAATCCGCAGGTCCCTGGTTCGAGCCCAGGTGGGAGAGCCAAGATTCTAAAAAGCCCGCTTATTTAAGTGGGCTTTTTTTTATTACGCCAAGAATATATTCAAATTATTCCTATTGATGGGTCTTATTGTTCGCCAAGATTCACTTACTGAATATTTTTAAAACAAACGCTTTAAATCTAATGATTTTTTAGCTGTTTCCACTTGACCATTTATCTCTTCCTCCATAGAATAGCCCACAGATTCTCCCATAGCTCAGTCGGTAGAGCGACGGACTGTTAATCCGCAGGTCCCTGGTTCGAGCCCAGGTGGGAGAGCCAAGATTCTAAAAAGCCCGCTTATTTAAGTGGGCTTTTTTCTTATAGAAAGATCTTACTGTGTCAGAATTTATTCATAATTCATTTCTAATTATTGGTATCTTGGCAAGTCTTGGACTCCTATATTTAAGTCTTCAGCAGTACCTTACTTCTAAAAAGCAGTTTTTGGCTAAACCGGTCATTACTGCCTTTGAGAAGCGCATGTTTATTCGCCTTAAAGAGGCTCTCCCACAGCAGCATATACTGGCTCAAGTGGCATTTAGTGCACTCATTACGAGCGATGACTATAAAATCCGTCAGAAATTTAATCGCAAAGTTACAGATTTTGTCGTTTTAAACACTCAGTTTGAAGTGATTGCCATAATTGAACTTGATGACCCTACACATCTTTATAAAGAAGAAGAAGACCGGCAACGGGATGCGATGCTCAAAGAAGCGGGCTACAGGATTATACGATATACAGAAATTCCAACTATTCGACAGCTTCGAAAAGATATACTTTAAGCTTTTGAGAATATATTTAATAACTCTGCCTGAAATTTCATTCTTTCTTTAATTTTTCTGCTTCTTCACGTGCCTTAATTTTTGCCAGTTGTTCAGCTTGTTGCTGTCGGTACTTTTCCTGATTCTTGGCATCACTGTTTACTGCAATATAAGCCATACTGACCAGAAAAATTGGAATCAATAAACCCAGTCCCATCAATACCCATAATTTAGCTTTCGATTGCACCGTTTCTTTAGTCATAGAAATATCAAAGATAAATAATTTAAAACTGAACCAATATAACAAAAAAAGGGCCTTCTTTAAGACCCTTTTAATTTGAATATTTTAAATACAAAAAATTATTGGGCTACTCCAGTACATTCAACATTTTTACTTGCATCTATTACTGATGGATCAAGCACTATATTGGTTCTAGCTGGCATCTTAGATTGTACAAATTGATAAATTTCAGCATTTCTACATACAATCGCCTGAGTATGAGCGGCTCCGTTAACAGGGACAAATGTCACATCAGTTCCCATTTTTTTAAGTCCCTCTTGTAAGGTATTAGTAACAGGATATGGTACAGCCATATCAGCAGTTCCCTGAACAATCATAACAGGTGAATTAATTTTTTTAGTAGCAGGTTGATTATCAGCCAAGAATTTCTTCACCGTTGGATTCTCTTGGAAATTACCAGCGAGACCAGGATAGTCCATAACTGTTTTACCAGCATTAGTCGCAAGAAAATCACGGATATCATCTGCAAATTTGTTATGCAAATCAGTTAAACACATTCCATTTTCGCCCGTAGTGCCTTCTGCAAACTCGGCTATACTTTGAGAACGTTGCTGGAAGATTTCACGATAATTAAATTTAGGTTCATAAGCAGTAATACCCACTGTGGTATATGCAGCATATGCAAGTAGCTCGGCATATACTTCTACAGCTGTGCCAACAGGCGTAGTACCCGCCTGTTCTCTTCCAAGAATATCTTGAATTGCCTGTGGTGCAACTACAGAAATAATATAGCCAAGGCTGGAAGCTGGTGCTGCTGCAACCGCTCCTTTATAGTTACTGTCGTTATTAGCAAACTCAGCTGTTCCTAATGAGGCATGCCCACCTTGAGATTGCCCAATCGACATCCATGAACTATTCAACTGACTGCCGTACTGATCTTTAGCAGCTTTCACTGCTGCAATTGCAGATTTAGCTTCACTTCCCAAATTAAGGTATGGATGGATTCCTCGAGTACCTAAACCTTCATAGTCTGGAGCAATCACGACATAACCAGCTGCCAATAATGTATCAGCTAAAATTTTGAAGCGTGGATTAATAGTATTATTGCTTGGTGCACAGCTATCCCCTACGCCTACAGTACCGTGTTCCCAAACCACTACTCGATAACCATCCTTAGGTTGAGTAACTTTAGGGAACATTACTAGCGCAGTGGCTTCCGCTGTTTTTCCTTGTACATTGACCATATTATAGGACATGATTTTTATAGATGAAGCGCCACTCAAGCTATCTTTAGAATAAGGCTTTTCAGAAATAAATGTCTGATCCGGATTTACCCCTCTATAATCGTCATTCTCATCATTACAGGCTGTAAGAAATAAAGCCGAAACTAAACTTGTTATAGTTAAAGCAATTCTTGAACGTCTCATAAAATATCCTTTTTATCAATTATTTATTCTGCATAAATTTATGCACAAATATTAAGACACAAAAAAAGTGTCCTGCATAGAACACTTTTCAACCTGAGTACTGTTTTTATGATATAAAATTTAAAAATATTCCCAGAAAAATTATGAATCCAACCCAACGATTATGACGAAATGCCCAAAAACATATTTGGGGATTGCGGTCCTTGGTTTTAATTGTTTGATATATAAAATCGAATGCAACCACAACTAAAGCAATCATCGACCATGGAAATAAAATATTTTCTAAATACAGTGCTGTACCAATTAGAATAAGACTGCATAACTGTAAAAGTACGATAATTTGAATGTCATAACGACCAAAAAGGATGGCTGTAGATTTTACACCAATCTTTAAATCATATTCACGGTCAGTAATGGCATACTGCGTATCATAGGCAACAGTCCAGCACAGATTTCCAAAATAAAGCAGCCAGCAGATTAAATCTGGTGTCTGGCCCACTGCGGTATAGGCCATAGGAATAGACCAAGAAAAAGCTGCACCTAAAAAGACTTGTGGCAAATGAGTATAGCGCTTCATGAAAGGATATATGAATGCAAGCAATAAAGCGCCAAATGACCAGTAAAAAGCTTGAATAGGGAGGAAAAATAACAGACACGCGCTGGCAGCAACCAGAACCAGAAATACTAAAACCGCTTCTTTAGCACTAATTATACCAGTCGCCAAAGGCCGGGATTTGGTACGTTCTACATGTGCATCGACCTTCCGGTCAGCAAAGTCATTAATAGCACAACCGGCAGCACGCATAAAAATTACGCCTAAAGTCATAATAAAGAGAATTTTTAGGTCCGGTATACCTTTTGACGCTATCCAGAGTGCCCACATGGTTGGCCAGAAAACCAGTTCGGTGCCAATCGGTTTATCAAAACGGCATAAATAGTAATAAGCTTCCAGGCGCTCACGCCAAGTAATCTGATGCACAGTTGCCATGACTGTCCTTAACGAGGTTATTGCTGAATAAAATACTCAAAAGCTGGCAGGAATGTCTCCTGCACAATAAATTTGCAGCCATGCCAAGTATAGCAGCTCTGACGGGTCCAACCGTCTTCTAGATAAACTACACGCCGCTCACAGGCGGGCCGGGTACGCTGAAATAAAAAATGTCCAATTGGCTTTTGACCAATGTGTTGAAATAAACGTGCCCGTCCTTGCAGGCTCAGTATCGGAAAGATACTTTTCGCCTTGACCCACGGCTGTGTCTCACAGCCATATAGATAAGTATCACGTACCCAGGAAGTATGCTGAGCTGGCATTTTCATCCACTGGCTGTCAGCGAAGTTAGGGCGTTGAAAATATTCATTAAGCGTCTCGACCCTAAACTGTCCGCCAGCCAGATCGGTTAACTGTCGGGTTAAGGAACCTGATGCATATAACCAAATTTTTAGTGCTGCAGGAATCTGCTCAGCATGCTTGTTTTTATATTTTGAACTCACAACTTTCCCAACTTCACAATTAACCATTATCTGTTTTAGCAATGACTACATATGTCCCGCTCGGTAATTTCTTTAAGATCAAGCCCTCAGTAGTGAGATAAAAACTTTTTGGGTAATCATAGTCCAGAGCGAATTCAGGATGTCGCAGTGCAACAAATTCTGCCTGTTTATAACCTTCAGGTGTACGTCCTATTTCTATATAAGTCACTTCAGAAAAATTCAGTTTAAAACCTTTATTGTGATCCTGAGGATCAATCCATGGAAAAAATCCAGTATGTTTTTTGCGTGGTGCCATAACATCATATCGTTTATCAATTACAGCATCATACAAAAAAACCCGCACAAAGGCGGGTCTTTTTACAGTGAAATTCAGAATAGAATTACAGGCTGTAGTACATATCAAACTCAACTGGGTGAGTAGTCGTATTAAGACGACGTACATCTTCAGTTTTAAGTTCGATATATGCATCTAACATATCTTTAGTAAACACGCCACCTTTTAGCAGGAATTCGTGATCTTCTTTCAGTGCTTCAAGAGCCATATCGAGGCTATGAGCAACTGTAGGAATTTTTGCTTCTTCTTCAGGAGGAAGATCATACAGGTTCTTGTCAGCCGCTTCACCCGGATGGATTTTATTCTGAATACCATCAAGGCCTGCCATCAACAATGCTGCAAAACCCAGGTACGGGTTCATCATTGGATCTGGGAAACGTGCTTCAATACGCTTGCCTTTAGGGCTAGACACGTAAGGAATACGGATAGAAGCAGAGCGGTTACGTGCTGAGTAAGCCAGCATAATTGGTGCTTCAAAGTGAGGCACTAAACGCTTGTACGAGTTTGTAGAAGGGTTAGTGATTGCATTCAGTGCACGAGCATGCTTGATTACACCACCGATGAAATACAATGCCATTTCTGAAAGGCCTGCATATTCATCACCAGCGAACAGGTTTTTGCCATCTTTGGAGATCGACATATGCACATGCATACCTGAACCGTTGTCGCCTACCATTGGTTTAGGCATGAAAGTAGCAGTTTTTGCATACTGATGTGCAACATTCCAAACTGCGTATTTGAACTGTTGAACTTCATCTGCTTTGCGCACCATGGTATTGAAGCTCACACCAATTTCTAACTGGCATGATGCAACTTCATGGTGATGTACTTCTACACGGCCTGGTCCCATGATATCTTCAATTTTTGCACACATATCTGCACGCATATCCTGTGAAGAATCTACTGGCGGAACTGGGAAGTAACCACCTTTTACACGTGGACGGTGGCCAGAGTTACCTGCTTCATAATCTTTACCTGTAGACCAGGCAGCTTCTTCAGCGATCAATGTATGGCGTGCACCAGACATATCGATGTCCCATTTTACTTCGTCAAATACAAAGAATTCTGGTTCAGGGCCAAAGAATGCAGTATCGCCGATACCGGTAGATTTTAAATATTCTTCTGCGCGACGAGCAATGGAGCGTGGATCACGTTCATAGCCTTGTCCAGTTGATGGTTCAATCACATCACAAGTTACTACAACTGTTGGCTCTGCAAAGAACGGGTCGATAAAGCCAGTTTCTGCATCTGGACGTAAAATCATGTCTGATGCTTCAATCCCTTTCCAGCCAGCGATTGAAGAACCATCAAACATTTTGCCATCTTCAAATGTATCTTCATCAATACTGTCTGCCGGGTAAGTAACATGCTGTTCCTTGCCTTTGGTATCAGTAAAGCGAAAATCGACCCATTTTGCGCCACTTTCTTCTATGAGTTGAAGGACCTTGTTCGCCATGCTCATTTTGCTCCGATGAAATTTTGTTGCACTTATCGAGTGCATGTTAGTAGTTGCTCAATATAAAGCAATTCCTATACCAACTTTAGAATACTAAGCTAATGCTTTGAATTTCTTAATAGTGTGAAGATTAAAAAAACCTTAGCTATGCGGGTATTATACTGTGTGCAGATTGAATTGCACTATCATCAATCATTCTTAAATTACTTTATTCAGAATAATAGAATTATTGAACCAAAATAGTGCATTTTTTTAGAAGTTAAGACTGTGTTTAGTTATTTTTGTATGATTTTATTTTTAAGGAGCTCTAATAGATATTCTAAATTTAATAAATTATTTATTTTTTAATTTCTATCGAGAATTTAGCTCAAAAGTTTTGATGATAGCCAGCTTTCAACAGTTACTGTTTATTTTTAATTCATAGTAGCTGTAGCTCAGTTACTCACTATTTTTTATTCTCCCTACGCATGATTTTTTTAAGTCTTAGGCCATCCTTAATTGTTGATTTAAGAGAATTTACCAGATTTTTTAATATTAAGTATTAGCCTCAACACTATAATAGAAATAGTTCAGCAGCAATTCATGATTTTTTGCTATGATATTGTTCGCTCTAATTTTTCTTTTGTATTTATTTCTAAATCTGAGTTTCCTGTTTTTAGTTAAATATTTTCTTAGAGTTCATCCGAATTAAAGACACATAGGTGTATACATTTCAAAAGGTTAAAAGCTCATGCTTCTAATGATCGACAATTACGACAGCTTTACTTATAACATCGTCCAGTATTTTGGCGAGTTAAATCAAGAAGTTAAAGTCGTTCGCAATGATAGTGTCACATTGGATGATATTGAGCGATGGCAACCCAAGTATCTTGTGATCGGTCCTGGTCCCTGTTCTCCAACAGAAGCTGGTATTTCTATTCCAGCCATCCAGCATTTTGCCGGTAAAATTCCCTTACTCGGTGTGTGTTTGGGGCATCAAAGTATTGGACAGGCATTTGGTGGAAAGATTATACGAGCAAAAACTGTCATGCATGGCCGTCTATCTGACATGTATCACAATGATACTGGAATTTTCAGTCATTTACCTTCACCCTTTTCAGCAACTCGTTATCACTCTCTGGTGATTGATCAAGCGAGTTTACCAGACTGCCTGGAAGTGAATTGCTGGACGAAGGAAGCAGATGGCTCGATGGAAGAGATCATGGGTGTAAAACATAAGACATTACCAGTAGAAGGTGTGCAGTTTCATCCTGAATCAATCTTGAGTCAGCATGGCCATAAAATTTTCCAGAACTTTTTAGAAATTTACGCTTAAGTGATTTATATGAACATTCAACAAGCTCTTAATCATATTACAAAAAATATTCATCTGACTCAGCCGCAAATGGAAGAAGTCATGCGTAGCATTATGCAAGGTAGTACAACAGAGGCCCAAATTGGTGCACTGATGATGGGCTTGCGCATGAAAGGTGAAAGTATTGATGAAATTACTGCTGCCGCACGAGTTATGCGTGAGTTTGCTATCAAGATTGATGTAAGTGATATCCCTTATCTGGTTGATATTGTGGGTACAGGTGGAGATGGTCAGAATCTGTTTAATGTATCTACAGCATCTGCATTTGTTATTGCAGCAGCGGGCGCTACAATCGCCAAGCATGGCAACCGCGGTGTATCAAGTAAGTCTGGTTCTTCTGACCTGCTTGAAAAAGCAGAGATCAATCTTGATCTGAATATGCAGCAAACTGAGCGCTGTATCCGTGAAATGGGAATAGGTTTCCTGTTTGCACCTAACCATCATAAAGCCATGAAATATGCAGTAGGCCCACGTAAAGAACTGGGTATTCGCAGTATTTTCAACTTGCTTGGCCCGCTTACGAATCCGGCCGGTGTCAAACGTTTTGTAATTGGGGTATTCTCTGATGAACTTTGTAGCCCAATTGCAGAAGTAATGAACCAATTAGGTGCCGAGCATGTCATGGTGATACATTCCAAAGATGGCCTGGATGAAATCAGTCTTGCAGCACCAACTACAGTCGCTGAACTGAAGAATGGTGAAGTTACCGAATGGATACTGAATCCTGAAGATGTGGGGATAGAATCTCAGACATTGACTGGTCTTGTGGTAAACAGTTCTGATGAAAGTCTGGCGTTAATTAAAAACGCATTAGGCAAAAAGAAAACGCCGGTAGGTGAAAAAGCTGCCCAGATGATTGCTCTAAATGCAGGTGCCGGACTGTATGTTTCTGGGTTGAGTCAAAGTTATAAACAGGGTGTCGCTTTAGCGCATGACATTATTTATGGTGGACAGGCACTTGAAAAAATGAGCGTATTATCAGAATTTACTAAAACTTTGAAACAGTACGAAGTATAACGGTCAGGAATAAACAGTCATGGTAGATATTGCAAACACAATTCTTGGTAAAATTGTTGACCGTAAAACTGAAGAACTGGCTGCGCGTTTAAAACAGCGCAGTTTAAAAGATATAGAAGAACTGGCACAGGCCGCGACACCTGTGCGTAGTTTTGTGCAGGCACTGTCATGCAAGTATCCTGGTGTAATTGCAGAGATCAAGAAAGCTTCTCCGTCTAAAGGAATCATTCGTGAAAATTTTAATCCTGCAGAAATCGCCCGGCAGTATGAACAAGCAGGTGCAGCCTGCCTTTCAGTACTAACTGATGTCGACTTTTTCCAGGGTGCTGATGAAAACATCCAAATTGCGCGCACGCACTGCGGCCTGCCCGCATTACGTAAAGACTTTCTGATTGATCCCTACAATGTTATTGAAGCTCGTGCTCTTCATGCTGACTGTATTTTACTGATTGTTGCTTCATTATCTGACCAGCAACTTGAAGAAATGTCTCAAACCGCTTTTGAACAGGGAATGGATGTACTGGTAGAAGTACATGATGAATATGAGCTGGAACGTGCTTTACAACTTTCAGACCGTTGTTTGCTTGGCGTAAATAACCGTAACTTGAAAACCTTTGAGGTTGACCTCAATACATCATTACGTTTAAAGAAACTACTCGACCCTTCTCGACTGTTAGTCACAGAAAGCGGTATTGCCAGTCCGGATGATGTACGGCTAATGCAGGAACATGATATTCATGCATTTCTGGTTGGGGAGAGTTTTATGAAGCAGCCATATCCTGATCAGGCTTTCACGGCCCTGTTCGGTCAGCCACAGAGAGTTGAAACCTTATCTTATGAGTAAAAAAGACTCTACACTTTCTAAAGACCAGCAAAACCTGCTGAAACAGTTTAGAAAGCAGATTTCTATTCCTCAGTCTTCACCTGAAGCGAAGCAGACTGAAGTTCAATCAGCCCGGGATGACAAAGACTCTGGTGAAGACTTGGATCTGTTTAAAAAAGCCTTGCAGGGTGTACAACCTTTGCAAGGTAGTAATATTGCTCAGGTGGAAAAAACACGAAAGTTTAAACCCAATGCCCAGATCTTGGCTAAACGTGCAGCTGCTGAGGGGCCTCGTGAAGTTGAGCTGGCTGAACTCTCAGATACCCAAGCTGTATTAAATCCGGTTGGAAGCCAGTCTAAACTGAGCTATCGTATCGCGACCTTGCAACATAAGGTATTTGAAGACTTAAAAGCGGGAAATTTACGCTGGTTTGAAGCGGTCGACCTCCATGGCTGCACGGTAGAAGAAGCACGTGAAGCAGTTTTGCAAATTATTCAGATGGCAAAAGATGAAAATCAGAATGTCATCAAAATAGTGCATGGTAAAGGTCCAGAAGCTGTGCTTAAAACCTATGTAAATGGCTGGTTGCGTCAGCACCGTGATGTACTGGCCTTTGTCAGTGCACCTGAAAATCAGGGCGGTACAGGCGCAGTGTTGGTACTACTTAAGCGTGCTGAAAAAAATCCGAAATTTAAACAGTAATTGGCATGCTTATTAACTCTCAGACTTTTGATAGTTTTCTGTTACAATGTCGCCCTTGTTCAACCAGTGTAAGTGAACACGCCTTATGTCTATGCAGCAATCCTACGCAAATATCCTAACCGCCGTTGGTGAAGACCTGAATCGTCCCGGTCTTAAAGATACGCCAATGCGTGCTGCCAAAGCGTTCTCATACCTCACGTCGGGTTATAGCAAGACACTGGAAGAAGTGACCAATAATGCGGTTTTCCCTTCGGATAACCGGGAAATGGTACTGGTTAAAAATATCGAATTTTATTCACTCTGTGAGCACCATCTTTTGCCATTTTATGGCCGTGTACATATTGCTTATTTGCCAGAAGGTAACGTTTTGGGTCTGTCCAAATTCGCCCGCATTACTGAAATGTTTGCCCGTCGTTTACAGATTCAGGAAAATCTGACCCAACAAATTGCTGAAGCAGTGGCAGAAGTGACTCAAGCACGGGGTGTTGCGGTCATGATTGACTCTGCACATATGTGTATGATGATGCGTGGCGTAGGTAAACAGGAATCTACTACACGCACAGTTTCTTTTATAGGTGACTTTAAAACAGATAAAGAAGCTCGCCGTGAATTCTTGAGTGCTGTGCCTGAAAGTTACTAAGCTTAAAATTAAAAAGCCTTGCAAACGCAGGGCTTTTTTTATCTCTTGCTGTATAGGTAATGCCGTTATTTATCCCATATATACATTGTTTCGACCATTGTTTTTAGCCGCATATAAAGCCGAATCTGCGGCATCTAAAAAGCGTTGGTAATCAGGATGCCCATCATATAATACGGCGCCTACACTTACTGTAAAATTAAAGCTGATACCCATAGTAGACCGTATAACGGTTTCTTCAATCCGCATACGGATATTTTCAGCAACGCTTTGAGCCCGGCTCAGGTCGCTATCGACCAATAGCAGTAAAAATTCCTCACCCCCTATACGAAAAGCATAATCACTGCCTTTGGTACATTCGAGTAAAACTTCAGCCAGAAACTGTAAGGCCAGATCCCCTGCTGCATGACCAAACTTGTCATTAATGCCTTTAAAATGGTCAGCATCAATTGCCAGTAAAGTTAAGGGTGAACCATTTTTACGGGAAAAATTAATTTCCCGGTTAATAATCGTATTTAAATAACGACGATTAAGTAGCTGGGTTAAAGAATCATTACCCGAGCCGATATACTCGGAAACCTGAAATAACTGATCAACCAGATGCTGTATTTCACGATTTTTTCACGAATCCGCTGTATTAGGGCAATCGCATTGGCTTTATCCTGACTCTCAAGTACCGCCAGATTAAGTTTATCTACCTCATATATGCGATCAATAATAATCTGTACCTGGTCTGTGCCAGAAAAAGCATAGGCTGCTTTATGAATAAACCAGAGACCAAATTCTGATTTGGACAATAGCAGATGATTAAAGCTAGCACTGTCTGAAAATACTTTAAACATCAGCTCATTTTCCCAGTCTAACAAGGAACTGCGCTGTTTATCCTTTTGAATCGATACATCCTGCATCGCAGAAAATAAACGGTAGGTATGTTTAATATCATTATTAATTTCAATATTTGCTTCGTAGGAGCGGCACATAATTTCAGAGGCAAAACCAATGCTCTGTACAATATAGTTGGTTACAGCATAAATATTTTGCTGGGTTCTAGAAGCTTGCAGAGAAAAGACTTTTTTTTCGATTTCACGTATTCCGCGCATAATTAGCCAAGATGGAATACCGATACGCGCATGCACATTGCCAATCACCAGTTGACGTTGTACAACTTCTTCATAATTTTGTTTAAACGGCATATTAAAACAATCGAGCAACCACTGATTTAATGTAGTTTTCAGGCGGCTTTGTACTATCTCATCAGATAAAAAATAGGATGCCTCTTTCTCCTGCATCATATTTTTATAAAACTCATCGACCAGTAAAAACGAGTTATCCTGGATAAATTGGGCAGTATAGTTTAAATCAGTTGCAGAATATTGCCCGCATATATCCTTCCATTGCTCGGCAAGCATGGTAATACATTGTTCATTCATACAATTGATTCCAGAGGGCCTAAATTATCCTTTAACAGGCCCACCAATATAACAAATTATCGTATGATGCGCTTCAGGGTATTTTAGATGTAGTCTACTAAAACCTATCTTTTTAATTGGATTTAGAAATATCTGATATATCCTAAACTGGTTTTAGTCCAGTTTTTATGGTCCTGCTGTTGATATTCCCAACCCAAACGCAGAGCATTTTGTGGAGTAAAGGCATATTGCAACTGGGTGTTAAGTTTTAACTGCCATTGGTGAGCATCCTCCCAGTAGGGTAAGGCCACCTGCACCAAGCTGTTCACTCGTTCTGTCCAGATATTCTGACATCCTAACGTTGGTCCGGCGCCAATGCGCCATCCTTTATCTAGAGCCTTCCCAGCTTGTAAATATGTCTGAGCTTGTACATAACATAAATGTTCACGGGCCTGATCAGCATAGCTATACCCGCCCTGAACATTAAAGTTTAATACACCGTGTTGACGGTCTTCACTAAACTGTCCATCGTGTTCCACACTTTCTTGTTGCCAACCAAAATTGAATCCCCATGATAAAGGAGTTTTAAAAGGGGTAATCGGGTTATATGAATTTACTGATAAAAAATCAAAATGCTCCAATTTTAACTGGTCATTCCGATACTGTATTGAACCATCCCAGAAATTTAACTGCGTGCCGGTGCGAAATCCGCCCTGTGGATCAATAAGATCATGATAAGCCTGACGGTGACCAAGTTCTATAAAAGACTGGCCCTGCACCTCACCGGTTTTAACTGAAATATTACGTGCTTTATGACTCTGAGTAGGATCAATTTTCGGTCGTTCAGGTTCCTGACGCTGTTTATCCAGATTAATCTGGCTTCTTAGGCCCAACAGCTGACGAAAACGTGGCTGGGCAAAACTTTCATCAACCTTGCGTCTTAAAAATTGTAGATAGAGGTCATCATAAGCCATTTCCAGGATTTTAGCCTGATCATTCGCTGGATAGTCCCCTACAAGACTAGGCATTTCTTCAGTTTCGGAAAAAGCAACCTGATGAGCAGTTTTAGCTAGAGTTTTACCATGTTGCCGTGCCTGTGCCAGTAATTGGGTTTCTAAAGCCGGACGATATATTTTGTTTTTAACGAGCTCCTGCTCATCCATTGCTTTTAAGGTTTCTACCGGTATCGCAGCATAATCGAACTGTTCCTGTAAATTAGCTTCTGGACGTACCAGATCAATTAAGCCTAATAAACGGTAAGCACAGTTGTCACTAACAAAATAATAGGGGAATGTCACTTTCTGCATTTCCCAGATATGTTCAACCATAAACCGGGTTTCTTCTGGATTTAAATCCAGTTCATATTCCCATAGATCACGGCTTTCAAAATCTCCATACTCTTTTACCTTACGGTAATACGGCATGAGGGAATATTCACCAGGATACCGGCCAGTTAAGCCTTTCCAGGCAAAAGACCAGTTATCTGTACCGTTTACTGTAGCTGCATAGTTGACTGCATAAGAGACCAGATTTAACTGTTTCTGGTCTTTAGGGTCCAACCGCAATAAAGTGTGCCCAAACATGGAGCTTGGGTTGCCCATAAAGTCTGTAGCATAAATAAGGGTAGCCTTATAAGGCTTAACCTGCTCGATCCAGCTTTCAAATTCAGGACAGCTGGCTTGAGGCAACTGGTATTCGGAAATTTGTAGTTGCTGCATTAACCAGCGGCTACGGGCGGGAAATTTGCATCGGACAGATTGATTCGGTTCAGCGACCTGAAATAGGGCTTGAATATCCTGCTGCATTTCCTGTTGCAGATTTCTCTTTCCATCTGGCGCAAGAAAATATCCTTTATAGCTCACCTCACTGTGGCCGGCAGTATTGGCATACATTAAGCGCTGCCAAGTGATATCTTGGGCCAGCTTTTTCTGTTGAGCAAGATTTAAATAGTAGGATACATCTGGTGTCGTATCTGCTGCATGGCTCAGGCCAGCTACCGTCAGGGCAAGGATCAAAAAAACAGGTTTCATGCAGTAATCTTTTTCTCTTTATATAAGAAAAACCCTGTCTTTAAGACAGGGTTTTTTGAATATCTAATTAGACATAAGCTTTAAGAACTTCATCTTTTGCCATTACGGTTTGAAGGGAAGCCAGTACCTGTAAAGTATTCTGGTTATCAGCCGAATAAATTTCAGAGAAATTCTGTTTAGATACCGCAAAGAAACGTGCTTTATCTTCCTGTTTAATATTCATTAGTTCAGCCAGCACATTCAGGCTTTCACCTTGGCCTACAGACATATCACGAGCTAGCGTCTCGGCATTTTCATTAGTAAAAGTCACGACCTGAGCAGTTACTGTACCGCCTTGGCTACAACCTAATGTACCGAAAGTAATCCCGAGCCATTGGTTGGTAAAAATCACGTTTGTGGTACCAGCGAACAGTTTAGGAATAATCCCACTCTGACCTTGCCAAACCTGACTACCTACACCACAACCAACATCATTGTCAGCCATTGCTACACTTGAACCTGCCGCTAATACAGCAGCCAACATCAGTTTTTTTAACATACTTATTCTTCAGTTATTCTCATGCAGTGTTGTTATCGCTATACATGTGTAAATTTTATTACACAGTAGTGAGATTATCCGGAAGTGAAGCGCTTCGCAATTAAAAAAATGCACTGTTAAACAGAAAGATAACAATTCATTAATCTGCTGTTTTTTTTAATTGCCATCGGCCTTGACGATCTCTGTTGCCCAGTATTTTTAATACCAGTACCAAACTCAACAGTAGCAGTAAATACCAAGAACCCAGCTTGCCCCACCCTACCATATGCCATGCATCGACTTGGCTCGGATATAACCAGATTTTATAAAATGTACTGATATTTTCGGCAATCCAGATAATAAAAGCCAAAATCAGAAGAACGGGCAACATCGATAGTTCAAAACGGCTATAGCTCAACTGGAAATACACCCGGGTTTTCCAGAATAAGGCTATACTCCAGAAAAACAGAAGATAACGAATATCTGGAATGAAAAACTTGCTCATAAAATTAATATAAGACAAGAGAGCCAAAACCAGCATAGGTAAAAAGCTTGGCAGATGTGTAAAGACGACTTGATATAATCGTAACGATCTTGCAAAGAAGCTACCTACGGCAGAATACATAAACCCGGCAAACAGTGGAACAGTCAATATTTTAAAAACAGCTGGCTGTGGATACTGCCAAGAAGCAATCGCAGGATGGGTAAGAAAAATTTCCATCAGCATTGCCATGACATGAAACAAGGCTATTACTTTAGCTTCTGCCCAAGATTCAAGCTTTAAATACAGCAGACAAAATTGAATGATCAGGGCATATAACAGCAGATAGTCATACCGGAACAAACCATAGAAAGCCTCACTCCCCATATTTGCCGTCAACATAAAAGCCAATAGCAATAAAATTCCAAATAAGGCAGCCGAAGCTGCCTTATAAAGAAATTCAAATATGTTTTTAAGAAGCAGAATCATCCGTACATATTATCCCAGATATTTAGCACTGTACTCGTGTACAGTATCAATAAATACTTTCGGATGTGCTGGGTCTACCCACTGGGTAATTCCATGTCCAAGATTTGCAATATAACCCGTCTTTTCACCATTCAGATAGGCATCATCCAGCATAGCTTTGGTGGCTTTCTCAATTGTAGCTGCTGAACCGTATAGAGTCGCCGGATCAAGATTTCCCTGTAGCGCAGCCCGGCCATTTACAGTCTGACGTGCTACATGAAGTGACGTGGTCCAGTCCAGTCCAAATGCATCTGCGCCAGTCGCAACCATCTGTTCAAGCCATTGTCCGCCGCCTTTGGTAAACAAGATCACCGGAACACGTCGGCCATCTTTTTCACGTTGCAAGCCAGTGATAATTTTCTGCATATAATTTAGCGAGAATTCAAGATATTCACGATGTGCTAAAGCCCCGCCCCAGCTATCGAAAATTTGAACCGCCTGTGCCCCGGCGTCGATCTGGGCATTTAGATATTCAGTGACTGCTACTGCCAGACGATCCAGCAAAGCATGTAATACCTCTGGCTGCGCATACATCATCTGTTTGGTAAAACGAAAATCCTTACTTGAGCCGCCCTCTACCATGTAAGTTGCTAACGTCCATGGGCTTCCCGAGAAACCAATTAAAGGCACTTGGCCGCCTAGAGCAGAACGGATAGTACTGACTGCGTTCATGACATAGTCTAAATCCGATTTGGCATTAAATGCGGGCAGATTTGCCACATCCTGTTCTGTACGTACTGTCTTTTTAAATTTTGGCCCTTCACCTGCCTCAAAATACAGACCTAGTCCCAGAGCATCAGGAACAGTTAAAATATCGGAAAATAAAATCGCTGCGTCAAGTTCATAACGGCGTAAAGGCTGTAGAGTTACCTCACAGGCAAACTCGGTATTTTTACATAAAGACAGAAAATCACCAGCCTTGGCCCGGGTCTCACGATATTCAGGTAAATAGCGACCTGCCTGACGCATCATCCATACTGGCGTAGAATCTACAGGCTCACGTAACAGGGCACGGAGAAAACGATCATTTTTCAGGGTCGTCATTTACTTTCCTAACATGGTCTTGGTCTTGTTGCCATCATAGCAAAAAGGCCGCATTTTGAATAACTTCTTGCCATGTTTATACAGTTTCATAAAATCACTTAAAAACAGTTTTAAAAGTATGAATTACACAAAACAAATACTGCATCTCCGTAATTTTTCTGCAATACTTAACTAAATTTACACCCAGCATATGAATAATTCTTAAGGTTGATTTCCATGTTTGTTCGCTCATTACTCGCTATGAGTTTAAGCTGTATTATTACTGGTACAGCCCTGGCTGCTCCAACTGCTGAACAGCCGCTCAATCCTAAAGTTGCCGCAACAAATACGGTCGAAGATCCAATCGACCCTCTAGAAGTCGGTGAAGATACACCAGCGAATAAAACAGAAACTGCAACGACCGATTCCCGTATTACTGCTCAAGAAGAGCGTGATCTGGACCGCGCTTCAACCACCTTGCAAAATCTGGCCCGTACTGAAGATAAAAAGGCGGATGTTGGTACCGCTCCTTCTGCTGCAAGCAAGACCACCAATACTCCGGCTAACGTAAATCAAGCCGCTAAAACTGCTTCATGGACTTTGGAAGGACTGAATAATGCCGAGTGGTATGATGCAATTGGCAAGGGCCAATTTCCAGTCTATGCCCGTGCCCATGTCATGTTAAATAATGCACATGCTTCACCTGGTGCAATCGATGGTATGAGTGGTAAAAATACATTAAAAGCAATTGCCTCTTTTCAGCAAATGAATGGTTTAAAACCTACAGGTGTTTTAACCAAAGAAACCTGGGACGCATTAGTTGCTAAAACTGCCGGTAAACCAGCTTTTGTTGAATATACAATTACGGAAGATGACCTAAAAGGGCCATACGCCAGCTCAATACCTTCAGACTACGCGCTACAGGCCAAAATGAAAGGTTTATATTATGTACGTGTTTCTGAAATGCTGGGCGAAAAGTTTCACATGGATGAAGATTTTTTAAAGAAACTTAATCCGAAAGCGACTTTTAAAAAAGCTGGTGAGAAAATTATTGTAGCAAATGTACGTAATGACTTGCCTGAAGATATTCACTTAATCGTTGCCCATAAAGGTGCAAAACAGCTGTATCTGTTTAATAGCCGTAATCAGATGATTGCTTCTTTCCCGGCAACTATTGGTAGTACGGATACTCCTTCTCCAGCAGGTACCTATAAAGTTACAGGTGTAGCACCGAATCCATGGTATAGCTATTCACCAAGCAACTTCGTTCAGGGTAATAACAAAAAGCCTTTATCATTGCCGCCTGGTCCGAACGGCCCTGTAGGTAATATCTGGATTGGCTTGAGCAAAAAGTCCTTTGGTATTCATGGTACCCCGAATCCATCACTCATTTCTAAAACAGCTTCACACGGCTGTATTCGTTTGACCAACTGGGACGCTAATGATTTAGGTAAAAAAGTACGCTCTGGCGTTACTGTCAAATTCCTTGAGTAATCGCTATCAGTTAAAAAACCACCTTCGGGTGGTTTTTTGTTTAAAGAACATAGCTATAGATACCAGATGTATTCTCTTACAAAACTGCTATCAACTTTCACGTTTTTAGACAACTTGGCAATTTCTTTAAAATGCTTTGATGCTAGATTAGACCTAAACCTATAGTAATTAGAATACTGTACCTGATGCTTAATATTTCATAATGACTCTTGATTAACCAGTTATCAAAATGGTTATTCAAGCAGTAGAAATGACTCATCCTAGATATAGAAGAGGTCAGCCATGAGAAATGTATATGAAAAATTTAAAGAATTTATTGGTCATCAACCTGATCACCTGGATATGACAGCTAAAGCTGAAATTAGTGAAGATAACGAAGATTATTATCTGATTACCCAAGGTATGCCTTATTCCTTCCACCGTGATGGTGAAACCACTTATATCACCTTTAATGGTGAAACCGAGAATATTGGAATGGATACTTTCCAGCAGCACAAAGATCAGATTCTGGCATATCTACAGCAAGTCACCAGACAAATTTAGAATCAACTTAAAAGTTCAGTTTTAGATAGAAAAACTCTCCTGCATAAGCTGCTTAGCTAGAGCCTTATATGCAGGAGAGTTTTTAATATTATTTCTTTCATCAAGCTGCCTGTACAGTTTGCTGACCAGATAGTCTGTCTTGTGTATCACCAAATTGTGTAAAGAAATCTGCGATTAAGCGATGAGCCCAAGAGCTGGCTTTCCAGCCTTCATAATAGGCACAGTGACTTCCTTTTGGTGTAGTGACCAGCATGATATTATCTTTTTCGCAAATTTTATCCAGATAGGCTTGAGCATTTTCCAGGCGGCAGACCGGATCATCTCCTGAATTGAGCATCATCAGTGGGCTGGTTACCTGATCAAAAACATAAATTGGGTTTGCTGCTTTCTCATAAACTTCATAGCTTTCAAACCCTGCCAGCTCATAAACCGCAAGTTGAAATTCATGCAAATCTCTGGCGGATATTAGCGCCTGATAAGTTGAAAGCTGAGAGGTTTGATCCTGATGAGCTAAAACAAATGTTTTAATAAGCTGATGCGTCATATATTGACTGTAAGCTTTATGTGCAACTTTAAATACTTCATTTAAGTTATAACCGGGACAATAGGCGAAGGCAGCTTTAAAGGCAGATTTCTTGCCCATTTCTCCTAAATACCGGACCAGCAGACCTGTTCCTGCCGACACGCCAACACAATAAAGTGAGGACGTTTTAAAACGTTCCCGCACAACAGATATTTGCTCACGCAAGTCATCGGTAGAGCCGACAATACTTAAACGTGGAGTAGTCAATTTTAAGTCAGCATGTCCTCGCCGTAAACATAGTACTACCCTCCATCCTGTCATCAAACGCAGATCACGTACCAGTTCTCGCATACTTTGTGGCGTTCCCATTATAGTGTGCAGTACAAAAACCGTAGGTACATCATCCGGTAAATCATAACCCGACCAGTAAAGCGCGGTTGTACCTCCATCTTGCATGGTAAGAAGTTCTTCATGATCATATTCTAGTTGGGTAGTTTTTTTGCGGATCATATCAAAGTAGAAGAGCTGTAGATGAGTATTAAATAGCCAAGGTGTAGGTATATAGGGCTGATTCAGGAGAGCAATCTGCTCGGCCCATCTCTTGGCCTGTCCTGTAGGGTTATAGTATAAAGTGGGTTGTGCAGCTCCACTAAAATTTTCAAAAAGCTGGGTTACCGTGTTTAATTTTTCATACAGAGACTGAGTATTTAATTGTAGGTGTAACATAGCAGGCTCCTTATCTCTTTTTTATTAGTAAGAACGCTATTACTTTGTCACCCGCCGCTTATAACGGGCCGACTTTGAGTCTTTCCTAGACTTAGGATGATTATTAACGATAAAGACACGGTCCAGTTTGATCTAATTGTAATTTTCTGGGCTTATTATGTGAATCTTGCCACAGTTATTTATTTTTATTCTTTTACTCTTTAGGCAGTTTTAGGTTTAATTTGTAGCACTTTAATTTTCTCCTATTACGCTATTCTGTTTTGGCAATAGTTTACATCCGCATGCCAATACATCATTTGCACGTGCTACAGCTTTGCCCATGACTTGCATGTGCGAGTCACCTGATATAATTGTAGTAACGGTTTTATGTTTTGGACAAGTTGCTTTATCTCCTACACACGCTACTGGAATACCTTCCACCAGAAAAGTATTATTTCCGCTGATAACTTTTCCACCACCTGTGGTCGGACAACCAATTACAATATAAGGAATTGCCATTTTAGTTTTCCTTTATTTTTTAAGAGGTACTAAAGTACCTCAAACTCAATACGACGATTTTTCTTGCGGCCCTCTGCAGTTGTATTATCAGCAACCGGTTTGCTTGAACCCATACCTTCCGTACTCAGATTTTCTGCTTTAATATTTTTAGCAATAAGATAATTGCGTACAGCCATCGCACGTTCCTGGCTTAGTAAAAAGTTTTTATTGCCATCCCCCGAACTGTCTGTATGACCAATGATTTTAACTTTTTTTCCGCCTACCTTATGTAAGGCTACTGCCATTTCTTCCAGAATCTGACGTCCAGCCGCTGTCAACACCGCACTGCCTGATTCAAATTCAACAATCCGGTTTTTTAAAGCATCATCAATAATTTTCTGCTCGGCCTGATTTACAGATAATTGGGCATTAAAGCGATATGGTTGCTGTATAAGCATTTGAAAATTTGCAGTAGTAGGTTGAATATCATTCGGATGACTAACCTTACCATTAAGCTCGATTTGTGTACCTCGTACGCGCAGCTGTCCCTGTCTGACTTTTTTAAGTTCTGGCGTAATTACACGAGCCACAGAATCACTCCAGCCATTTGGGGCTGCTACAGGCCGCACCTGAATTTTGTCAATCACTTGGTTTGCACCATATACAGACTGCATTCTCATCAGAATCGCCTGTTTACTGGCTTCATTTGGTACCACTCCCTCTACAACTACAGGTTCTGCCCAGACTAGCGAACCTCCTCCCAAGCCAATAACACAGACTACAGCATATTTTAATTTTTTATAAGATCGCATATTTATTCATCTAAAAAAGTTTGGCGAAAGAGTTTTAAGCCTTGATTTAAACTTAATTGCCGCTGGCATAAAGCCTGTTCTAGAGTAGCTAAACCAGCATTCTGCTCCAGATATGGATCAATCCATTGGGCCTGAACTAATGATACCCAGTGTTCACTCTGCATATTGTTAACAAAAATATCACTGAGGGCCAATATGTCAGCACCTTGAAAGCCAAATAATAGGACTGGCTTTTCTTGATGCAAAATACCAATGAGAACTTCAGTTTGGGCTTTTTTTAAAAAATGCCCGATCATACTTACCCATAGGGTCGCCACTTCATAACAATATATATGGCTATTAATTGGAAGAATCAGTATCTTATTTAATCGACTGGTTCCATTTTTCAAAATGGGCTGTAATAACAGACCTAAACCAATCATACTTTGTACCAGTTCATATACACTAATTTTCATTAACTGAGCAAATGTATGCATCGTATGATTTTCATAAAATGCCTGTGCTTCAGCTATGGTAAATGACTGAATCTGGTCAGGGAGATTTGCCAATTTATTCAGCATGATATCGCTATTATGAATTGTTCTTAGTACCCTGTTTCTCTGGAATAGGTCAACTAAAACCGGTTTATAACAATAAGGTGCTAGGAGTAGATTCTGATAGGGTTGTTCAACTTCCAGTAAGTGACTTAATACCATAGGAAAAGGCCGGCCCGAGCTATCTTCACTGGTGATGAGATTAGCCACCAAAAACATTTTTTCGTGAGGGTTAGCGATAAAAAAATCTAGAGATGGTAAAGCTGCATAGTGCTGCTTAAAGCCAGTATTCTGCATGGCCTGTTCCAAAGCTTCTGTAATCCACTGATCAATAACCTGTATCAGTGCATACTGCCCCTTTGATTTCAGGAAGTCGCCGCGTGCAGGGGTTTTTCCATAATATAAAGGCGTACTTTTTAAATACTGCATTGTTTCGTTCCTTGAATATCCTTATTCTCTTGCATCAGGAAGTACCTCCTGTCTGCGGTACGACAGCAGATCCAGCTGGTTTTAGTCCAACTGTAGATACTGCCGGTGCAGGCTGTGCAGAAACAACTCGTACTGCCTTGTCAGTTGTGACTTTATCGACCAGCTGCAAACCTGAGTATCCACGGCTTGAACCGATTCCTCCTGAACTGCTACCACTAATCAGGCGGAAATTCACTTTTACAAATACCGATGGATCAGTTTTACTGCGCCATACCATTTCAAAGCTGCCATTTTGCTCCTTACGCTGAGCAGAATCGATCAGGCGATTAATGCCATATTCACCTGGCTCATCAAAAATTGTATGGGTTTGCCCTTGCAGGTCTACAGCAGTAATACGCGCTCCAGGAATTGCACTACGGTTCGGCCAGACAAAGTTTACCCACTGCTGAATCCCATTTTCATAGAGCATACGTTGACCATCAATATCGATGGTATAGGACAGAAGCTGTGGATTCTGTAATGGATAGAACTGGAAATTCGACTGGTTCGCTGCGGGCGTAGCAGTCGGCTGGTCAAGTGTACCTGTTGCCATACCATTGATTGGAGCAACATAACGCTGAAAGTTTAGGACAAATTGTGGATTCAGGCTAATACCCAAATCTTTCCAGGTTTTGGACGTTAAAGTATAACCACGGCGAATGACCAAGGGGTCTAATATTTCTTTTACAAAACGGGCAATACTACCGGTATCGCCAAAAATTTGCCCGATTTCATTACTGGTAGCTTGTAATGAGACAGAGGAATTAAATGGATATTTTTGGCTTAAGTTCGCTTGAAATGGCTGATATGCCTGAATTATCCAAAGCTTATTAATCTCTTCTTGTGCAGGTGTAATCAGGCTGGCAAAAGACTGGGTCAAAGGACTCACTAAAAGTTTCTGTATCATCTGCTGATCAATATCGTTCAGTCCTACCAGCATTCTCTCATCAATATGCTTTTGTGCAGTATTAAAAACTGAGTTCTGATCACTGATAGTCTGTTTAACCAGTGCCATAGCACTCGGACCAATTTCACCAGCATTCTTCAGGTCATTAAATTTACTTCGCACCTGGGCAAGATTCTGCATGTATTCATCAAGCAAGGATTTATTCTGCTGATCGTCACGTTTACGTACCAGTTGATAGAACATCTGATATTCCTGTGAGATTGGTCCTTGAGCTTTATTTGATACCTGTTGTGACATTTGCGCATCACTGCGGTTTAACACTTTACGTTTAAACCAGGCAATAAAACCTTTTTGTGGCACAGCCAGTTCAGCCTGTACTACCGGGTTATCCCAATTTGTTTCAATAGCAATACGCTCAAATAGAATACGGATTGGTGAGTTCTGTGGTTCACCCAGTATGTCAATATTTTTAGACTGCTGACTAAACTGGGGAGCTTTTGCATAATAAATACCATTCAGGAATTTTTTCCACTCTGCAATATATTCCTGCTTGTAGAGAGCAACTAGCTGCTTACGGATCTGCTCTGGACTGCCAGAGAACGTCAGGTCATCTGACTGACGGCTGTTGAGTACCCAGTCTTTACTATCTGTCGGTTTATTGGCTGCTTCATCAATTGCACTACTAACATATTCATCCCATGCCTTTTGGGTAAAAACGCCTGGAAGAGCATAACTGCCGAGCACAGCACCTTTATTATTTTCGCCAACAATCTGGCCCGCTGTTAAGGCAGGAAAGCGTACAGCCGCACGCATCTTGATTTCATTATAGACACGGTCACGTGCAGGCATACCGCGAATGACAGACAATAAGACCTGACGGGTCTGATCTACCAGCTGAGTATCTGCATCAAGTACCGGAAACTGCTGATCACCAGTTAATGTCATAGCATAAGAGAGTACCTGTTCAGCCTGCTGGATCATATCTCCCCGAGACATTTGACCACGGTTAGCATCCACCCATGACCGCCAGAAACGCGTAACCTGATCACTTAAATGCCCTGCATCCATATATTGCGGGTTGCTCATCATCAGATAAGCTTTCAAAGCATTATAAGCATCTTGTGGATTGGTATCTAAAGGTTCCAGATATTGCCCAGTCTTAGCCACCTGCTTGACTTCAACATTGATATGATTAGCTTTAAGTGTTTCTTCATTATTTTTAACCCGCTGCAAATATTGCGCAATATTTTGCTGGGTGGGCTGCAACACAATCTGACGAATACCTTTTAAATACTCAGCCTTTAAAGTCTCACGGAGTTGGTTTCCCTGATACAGGCCAAAGCGGAACTTTAAAGGGCGATGTTCATCAAACTCATCGAGCTGCTGTAAACGCTCCTGCAAGATGAGTAGAGCCTCAAGCTGCGTAGAAAGCTGCTGGCCAGAAGCCTTTTCTAAATGTACCACTTTATCTAAATCAGCCTGCACATCTGCAATCAGCTGCTGGTTGTTACGATATGACCATACCCATAAACCGAGAATAATAGATACACCAAGCAGAGCTCCTATAAATGCCAGATAGCGCTGACGTTTTCTGCTTGGATTAATATGCTGTTTTACCAGATTTTTATCTTTTAAAATAATATTAGAAAATAGTCCCTTCAGAAAATATCCATGATTCTGTAGAGCAATGTTATGATCACTAGGTTCAGCTTGGGTAATTTGAGAAAGATGAAATTCCTGTGCAATCTGCTTTGTCATCGGACTTTCAATTATACCTTCTTGCAAGGCACTGGTGAAATAAAACCCCCGGAATACGGGCTGAAACTGATAAGGATTATCTTCAAACAATGTGCTGATAAAGCTTTTTAATGCCGGTTTTAAAGTTTTAAACTCGAGCGGGAATGTCATTACACTTGGTGAAATATTCTGTGAATGACGACGACTCAGATGCGTCGTACTGACCCCCTTTAATCCATTGTAAAGTAAATTGTAATGGTGTTCGAAAAGCTCAACCGCATTTTGTGATGAATTCTGTTCATACGGCAGAGTTGCACCCCAAGCCTGGTTATATTCTTGTGCTTCATAACAATCAAAAAACTCAGTGAAACCTGCGATCAGATCCATTTTTGAAAAGACCAGATATACTGGCACCACTACTTCCAAACGCTCGGTTAAATCCTGAATTCGGGCGCGCAAGTTTTTTGCCAGTTTAAGTGAATTTTCTGGGCTCTGACCAATCAATTCAGCAATACTGACAATAACAATGAGCCCATTTACTGGTGCCTTAGAGCGATTCTTTTTGAGAATATTAAGAAAACCCAGCCATTCAGAATGATCTTCTGCATAGACAGAATAACGTCCAGCAGTATCCAGTAAAACGCCTTCTGTAGAGAAGAACCAGTCACAGTTCCGTGTGCCGCTTAAACCTGCTGAAATCATTTTCTGGTGCGTCTCCTCAAATGGAAACTTTAACCCCGAATTGTAAATTGCTGAACTCTTGCCTGCTGCCGGATTACCAATAACCATATACCAAGGTAATTCATAAAGTGCGGCATTACCTTTTTTATCTCCCAGCTTTGACTTGCGAATTAACTGGATAGAATCTTTCATCTGCTGGTTAATCAGTTGAAGTTCTTCTTTATTTTTTTGCTGGCCATACTCGGCTTTTGTATCCTGCTGAATTGCATTAGCAAGTTCTTCCCCTTGCACCGTATGACGTCTGCGCTGTACCAGCCAGTAAATACCATAGCAAATAAGTCCCAGCATGTAGCTGGCTGCCAGTGCCCAGAAAATGTGTCGTGGTAAAACAGAGTAAGATGATACCAGAGCAACAAACAATGATAAGGCAATAATAGCCCTAGGATTGGTAATGTACTGCCACAAGTAACCTAAAATGATATACATTGAGTTCTCGTATTTCTAAAAATAATTAATCAGCTATCAGTTATTGCTTCCCGAGGTCCTATCTCCTCAGGAATATCTTGGATAATTGCCTGTATATCCTGTCCAAATACCACAGCGACCTGTTCCGGCGGCAGTAACATACCAAGCATCATTCCATAAATTTTTTCCAGATTTTGTGTATGACCTAAACTTGCTCTACAGTATAAATAGTGGTGTGGCTCAATCGGACTCTGCTCAAAATATTGCTCTATTCTCTTTAATGTCTTGATCTGTGTAATATCATCAAGTACCACCACAAAAGGTTCTTCATTTTTATACTGTGGTAGTTCATCAATATTCAGTTCTTTCAGAATATGTCTGACCTGATTCTGGTTTATAGCCAGCACTAACCTTTTTAAAGGTAAGAGCTGTTCAAAATTGACCTTTGTAGATGCTATACAACAGCTGCTCGAAAATTCTGCTGGCAGATAATGGTCAGAGATCCAGATGCGCTCATCAATTATCTCCTGATCAATTTCAGAATCAGCACTAATGATCAGAGAAATTTCCTGGGTCTGATCCTGCTGCTGTTTCAATAAAATTAAAAAATCATGTACTACCGTTTCTGCGCCAAGAAAATGATATGCCAGATGTATTTTTTGCGGAATAATGCCAAGGTTACTGAAAAACTCCTGTAACCGGTTTTGGTGAGCCGTTTCATTCCAGACGTGCTGTAAATCTTCAGATAAAAGAATATGCAGATTAAGACGATCGAGTCTTTCCACCTGTTTAAGTTCTGGTACAGCAACTTCATCTGGATCATATTCTGCGCCTGGGTCTATCCAAGCAGGATGCATACGGTAGTCATGAATTTGTTGAGTTTCATAGAACAGACTGGAGTATTTTAGATGTTCAGCAACCTGACGAAGTACCTCAACATTTTTTTCAAGCTGATGCTCTACTAAAGCCATAATACGTTGTTGGCGTACCGAAAATGTGGTAAGCCCATCTGCATCTTGCTCCGGTCCAAGTTCTTCATCCAGCTTTTCAATACGGTAAGAGAGAATTGGCAGCCCATTGCTATTTTGTAATTTCAGGTCCAGTTCAGGACTTGTATATTCTTTTAACTGCTCAAGAATGGCTCCATCTTCACCTAAAGCACTGTAAACATGCGCAGCATAAATGTTCAGCTTTAGCCACTCAATCTGTTGCGTCACCTGAGTACTTGGTGCTTCTTGTGCTTTCTGTTGTGCCAATTCAGCCTGATTTTTTTTACTCTGATAGGCCTGATAAGCTAGATAAATCAACCATGGCGAGAGTAAAAGACATGTTATAGCAAGAGGTAAGAGCCCGAAATAGATCAGGAAATCCTGACGTTCTGGTTCATATTGAACATCTCTCCAGTACAGAATGATCAAACTACTTAGCGTTAAAAATACACCAATAAAAGTCGCCAGGATTTTTTTCAACATGAAACCGCTCCTATCAGACTATAGCAGGTTTCATAGTTATGCTGGGGTTGCTCCGGTGGCATCAGAAAACTACCTTGTCCCAGACCAGCAGACTGTTGATGCTCCAGATGCGTGGCCTCAATTTCACTCCGGTCCAAGATTAATCGCACATCAATAAATAATGTTGGACTACACCAAGACTGCACCAGACGTTTAAGTTTTATGTAAAGCGGCTGCTGTGGTAAAAATTCCAGATACTGTGCCCGTTTCATAGGGCCTATCTGTATTTCAATTTTTCCATCAACCTGCTGAACGGTATCGCCACAAAATGTATTTAGTCCCAAAAGGCTGGGTTTGTGACTATTGAGACGGGTTTTTTGTTCATCGGCTAATTTAAAGGTTTCCCTGATGAATTCCCGTATATGTATGTTCTGCTTAAAGATACAGCTCAGCATGGTTTTCAGCGCATGAGGAGTATTATTCTGTCCCTGCATCAGGCCCGCGAATTCCGCAAAATACTCGTCCAGCTCAGTTTGCTGATGCTGGGTACGAATATAACCATTTAATGCATGCAAGATATCCAGATAGCGGTTTTCCTGTTCAACTTCATAACGTATAGGTAAATTATAGCTAATACTCGAATCTACGTACTGTGCGGCCAGTTTATGATTAAATAAGCCCAAAAACTCTTTCACTTCCAGGCGTTGCTGCCGGGTACCCTGTTTAACCTTACAGGTATAAGCATAAGGTAAAGCACCCTGAACACCAGTAAGTCCTACTACCAGATTAGTCAAATGCAGGTGCTGCTCTTTAAATTCCAATTGCTCCACTTCTGATGCAGGGAAACTTAGATTAAAAGCAGGTTCAAACTTAAAAGTATCTGCCCACGCAGAATTGCCGCGTAAATACGGAACATGTCTCAACAGACGTGTTGTCTGAATAAACTCAAAAGTACCTGCTTTATTAAATAACTGGTCAATTACAGAAGAGTTTTGCCACCAACGTTCTGCACGCATTGGTATAACTCCTGCTGACTTAAACTGTCTGTGATTACCACATCAACGAAGCTGTTGATCTGGACCTTCAAATTAAAGATATGACTAAGTAAATAACTGAATATATATAAACTATGGCCCCTGAAGACACTGCTATTTATACTTAACTCTGCTTTAACACCCCGAATAAACATGGGAAAAGGTTTTGCATCAACCAGTTTATGGGTTAATGAAAACTCTAATTGATCAATTGCATTAATAATTAAGTGATTTTCTTTAGAAGACGGCAGATTATATAATGCAAGCAATTCCTTAACATGGCTTAGGCTGTCGCCTTTCATTAAAGCTAGCGTATTCAGTGAAAGATGAGAAATAATACGCCACTGTTCAGTTTTATTCTGATCGAAACTATAAGGTACCGTTGGACGTTTAAGTATTAATGCCCGGCGTGCCAGACTGCTATCATTCAGATTTAAAATATTATTAGACTGGCTTAATGCCTCATGAGCTAAATCACGGTTCGAACATAATAAACGGATACTGATAAAATCAGATTTAATCTCAAAGGGTTTTAAATGTTTAGAGATGATTGAGTAGCGCATCTCGACAAAATTGGTTTGTATTGGCTGATAATCCAGCGCATAAAAAAACTGTACCTGTTCATTTTTATAGTGACTGATAGCAAAAAATGGTAAAACACTAGTATAGACCTGCTCCTGATTGGTTTTCTCACGCACCATATTCATTTCAAGAATTGAATATACTTGATAAGATTCAGGATGATGTGTATCCGTAATTAATGGATAATATAGCTGGGTATGAGTGATTTTCTGTGGTTCAGCTTGCTTTTCAAACAGGTTGATGGCTGGTGAAGTAAACAGCTTAAAATTTGCAACATTCAGTTCAGAATAATTACGAATCATTGATTGGTCATTCAGGTTCAGCTTAAAATAAATTAGAACCTCAAAACTCTCATACTGCTGAATACGGCCTTTTAAAATACCAAGATCAAGATTTAAATAATTAAATTTTTCAGGAAAACAAAAATATTCCATCAGTAGACGATAGGCATGATGGGTATGCTGGTCTACTGGTAACAGGCATTCTTCTTCTGCAAAACCTATGATACTAAAGGGGTTATCTATTTTTAAGATCTGTTGACCAATTCGCAAGGCAAATCCAGTCTCAGGCCTAAAAATACTGTCTAAAACCTGTAAAGGGAAATTTGAGATTGCATCCAGGTAGATAGGTAATCTTTCCTGTATCAGAACAGCTTGTGCATTATTAAAAATGTCAAATTTTAAGCTCAAGCTTGCATTCTGGCTTAAATGTATATGTGCGCTTGGTGATGTTTTAAATTCAAGTTGACTTAAGGCAACAGGAAGCAATATTACCTGTTGACTGGTATTAAACTCACACTGTACCCCTCTAAAACTGCGCGACTTCAGGGTTGTCTGTTTAGGAATAATATGTCGGCCAGTCAACTGCCTGATTTTATTTTCGTCTTCAAAACTTACTATCGTACAGGCTGGAAAATGCCGCAAATACTGCGGAAACATTACTTCAAATAATGCCCGAGTAAATACGTCATAACTATCTTCAAGCTTTTTATCAATCCGAGCTGCAATTAAAGAAAAAGCCTGAATTAACCGTTCAATATGCGGATCATCAATCTGTTCCTGGTTTAATGATAAACGCTGGGCAATTTTAGGATACTTCTGTGCAAACTCTCGTGATTGCTGACTGAATTCTTGTAATTGCTTTTCATAATACGGTAAGAGTTGTTCTATCACAGGAGGCCCACATTAAGTTCTTGCAGAGATAACGTATTGTTGTGTTGTTGGTTTTAATAAAGCATCAAAAAGTACAGGTTCATATAGAGGATAAATATTTAAATAAGCCTGAATGCTCAAGCAAAGTGACCCCATATTATGCCCATCAAGTAACATTTCTACTTTGACCTGCTTAAGACGTGGCTCATGTGCTTCAATAGACTGCTCGATAGAATGACAAATTGTCTCCCGATCCAGTGGATTAGCGGTAGAAAGACCCACAAAGTCAATAATCCCAAACTGTAAAACAGATTTACGGGCCAGTGGATAAGCTGTCATCTCTTGATCAAATTTTGCCACACGGCTGTTTAATAAATCTTCTAGATCATGAGCAACAGATTCCCGTAACTGCTGGATTGAAAGTCCCTGTAAATAGCGGTCTTGCTCTGGAATCAGGCGATCAAACAATGTCGAACGGAATCCATAAGGGTATAAATGGTCTAGATTCATTTTTTAGTTATAAATAAAAGCTTAATAGAAATAGAGGTTAACCAGGTGTTAACCTCTATTCAGGGTAATCACTTGACTATTATGCAGCGTAAGATGCTGTATTATTAGAAAGTGACCATTTCTTAGTAACTGCGCCTTTTGCTGTACCATTAATATCCTGTTGGTTATAAGTCCACTCAACAGCGGCATATTTCAGACCAAACGCTTCTGTTGGCACCCCCTCTTCATTTACAGTGGGTGTTACGCTTGAAACAAGTACATGCTTTAACTTGATTTGCAGATATTTAATACGTTTATCGCCATTGGCCCGATAAAAGTCAATCTGTACTTCATCAAAGGTATAGCCCGCAGAACATGCTTCCCATAATTTAGGGCTGGTTGCATCCAGATCTTTTACAAATATCATATCTGAATGCTCAACACGTTCAGCCGTATGCCCCCCTACACTACTTGAAGTTGCAGATTTAGGCTGACGAATATTATGAGACCAAGAGTTAACCTCAAGCCATCCCTTATGCTCACTGTCACGTGACTCACCATCTACTTTATATTTACCTCTAAATTCGATATAAATATCTTTCATTTAATAAACTTCCTCTTTTAATTTAAAGTTATTATGTGGTTAGGTTCTTTTTAGTTGGAAGACTGGGGTAATTCAGTCACGAGTCGCAAAGAAACAGACAACTCATCCAGCTGGAAATGCGGTCTTAAAAAGACCACCGACTTGTAGTGTCCCGGTTGCGCCGGATCTTCTACAACTTTTACTGATGCTTCACGAAGCGGATACTGTGCCTTGGCTTCTTGTGATGCACCATCATCAAGTAATACGTACTGCGATAGCCATTCATTTAGAAATGCCTCTACATTACCTGCTGAAGCAAAGCTGCCGACCTTGTCACGCATCATTGCTTTTAGATAGTGAGCAATACGTGATACGGCCATGATGTATTGGATCTGGCTAGACAGTGCAGAATTTGCATTAGCTGTATCGTTGTCATATTTTTTTGGTTTCTGAGCTGACTGGGCACCAAAGAAAGCTGCATAATCTGTATTTTTGCAGTGAACCAGCGGGATAAAACCAAGGTCGCTTAACTCTTTTTCACGTCGGTCAGTAATGGCTATTTCTGTTGGGCACTTGAGTAACACTTCGCCATCTGGGGTCTTAAAAGTGTGCACAGGCAGTCCTTCTACCAGGCCACCGCCTTCTACACCGCGAATTGCTGCACACCAGCCATATAAATCAAAAGCATTTGTCAGACGCGTACCGAATGCATAGGCTGCATTCATCCATAAATATTCGTCATGATGCTGACCAGATACTTCCTCAGCGAAATTAAAACCCTCTGTTGCAGTACCCTCTTTAGGATGATAAGGCAAACGTCCCAATACGCGTGGCATAGTTAGAGCAACATAGCGCGCATCTTCACTATCCCGAAAGGAACGCCATTGTACATATTCAGCAGTTTCAAAAATTTTGGAGACATCTCTTGGACGGTCAATATCAGTAAATGACTCAAGACCCAGAATACTTGGACTGGCTGCGGAAATAAAAGGTGCATGTGCTGCAGCAGCGATATGAGAGATCTGCTCAAGCAGATACATGTCTGAAGGAGTACGGTCAAATTCAAAATCACCGATCAGGGCTGCATATGGAGCACCACCGAAGGAGCCATATTCCTCTTCATAAATCTTTTTAAACAATGTGCTCTGGTCAAAATCAGTTGCACCCTGAAAATCTTTTACCAGTTCCTTCTTAGTAGTATTCAGCATCCGGATTTTGATCATCGGATTAGAAGGTGTTTCTTGGCAAAAATAATATAACCCGCGCCAAGTCGACTCGATCTTCTGAAATTGTTCATTGTGCATGATCTGGCTAAGCTGGCCGGAAATCAGTGCATCAATTTCTGCAATACGCTTGTCAATTGAAAGCGTCATATTTTCAGATACTGTAATGGTTCCTGCCATTACTTCTTTTGCCAGCTCGCCAATCAGGCTTTTAGCACGGTCATGTTCTTCTTCATTTCGCGCAATGCGGCTTTGTTCAACAATAGAGTCCAGCAGATTGACCGGTTCATTTTCCAGAGCAAATGCAGTAGCTGCCTGAGTATTATTCATGTTCAGCCTCCGCGCTCAGTTTACGTATCTGGTCAGTACTTTTAAGTACTTCATCCAGTAAGTCTTCAAGCTTTTCACTATTGGATATCTTGTTACGCAAATCTGTCAAACGTTCACGCGCTTCCACAAGTTTGCGCAAAGGTCCTACCTGCTGAGCCACCTGCTCCGGCCGAAAATCCTTCATAGACTTAAATATCAATTCTACAGACATGCGGCCGCCCTCCTCAGTCAGAGTGTTATTTACCTGAAAAGCAGCACGTGGAGCAAGTGACTCCATGACTTCATCAATGTTATCCAGATCAACATTAATGAATTTCTTATCTTTTAATTTAGTCTTTTCCAGTTCAGAAGCAGCAGAAAAATCCCCTACTACTCCAACTACAAAAGGTAATTCTTTGGCTTCTTTACCATCACCAATTTCAACGTCGTAAGTGAGCTGAACACGTGGTGGACGAATCCGCTGAAGCTTTTTCTGTACGCTTTCTCTTTTCGCCATAATGTTGTATTCCGAATAATTTATTTAAGTGATTCAAATGGATTCGTGCCAGTTTTACTTATACTTGCTGAATTTGGCTGTTTAGTTGCTGTACTTTGGCGGGCTTTCACCGGCGCTGTACGAATGTTGCTATTACGGGAAGGCTTTGCTGTGGTGGTACGTTTGGTTGACTTTACTACTGAACGCGCTTCGCGAGTTTTTATCGTCTCATCAGTAATAGCTTTGGTATTTATCGTCTCAGGTACGGGCATAGCCATACGGATCGTATCACTTAACTCTTTGGCAGGTGGGTAAGTCAAGTCATTACTCAAGAACCGCATTTCATTAGTACGCATATCCTGTAAGGCCTGTTTGGCAATTCCTATTCCTGCAAGAAAGGTAACATCTGTTAAACCTGCACCTCGAACATTTTGCTGTTTGAGTTGTTGTGCAAGCGCTAGTGCATTTACGGGCTGATTCAACTCGTACATACGCAAGGCAGCCTGAACAAGCAGGTCATTTTTACGCGCAGCATTATTTTTATCACAAACTTGTTGATAAATTGATAATAACTCAGGATCTGTTTGCCCTGCAGCCAGTGGATTCTGCTTAACACATTTGCTTTTTAATTTGATGGAGTTCACATTATCTGCTGCATAAGCCAGATTAATTCCACTTGGTAAATTTATACCTGTAAATAGGAGCGCTATTAAAATACCTTTCTTCAAAACATGCCTCATTTTTTATTTAAGTTTTTAATTGATAGGCTAAAAATTATTTTTAAAAAATACTTATCTATCAATCTTTATACATTAACAAAATAGATTTGCCGAATTTAACAAAAAAACTACGATTAATGTCAAGTTGAGTTACGTTTATTAAACAATCTCCATATTTCCTCTAGAAAACTGCCCACAAGCTATTTTATGTAATATACATGTATATTTTTTTACACAAACTTCACATTTTTATTGTAGAATAATAAGAGAATTCAGTCATGGCATACAAGTTATTGAAATATATAATTTTATCCATTTAAAATATTAAAAGAATATCAAATTAATATTATTTTCTAGATTTTGATATTCAAAAAATTTGCGAGTTATAAATGAGTAATTTAAAAATTCTAATTACAAAATTATCTTTTCCTGCCCGTACAGCCTTAGAAAAATCAGCAAATTTTTGTATTAAGTTACAGAACTATGAAATTGAAATTGAACATTTATTTATAGAATTATTAAATCAGGAAGTGCCCAATGATATACAGTTATTATTAGAAAAATATAACATTTCTAATGATAATCTAATCAATGATTTAAAGGAAACTATTTGTTCTTTACCGAAAGGAAATACTCGTACTCCTATTTTTGCCAAGTCAATTATCCGATTATTTGAACAGGCATGGTTAATCGCTTCAGCTGACCAAATTCCAGTTATTCGTAGTGGACACTTACTGGTAGCTCTATTAACGGCGCCTGATCTTTATCAGATTGCAACTCGAGCTTCAAGTCTGTTTGATTTACTGCCAATCGACAGTATGAAACACAAATTTCTGGAAGTATGTACATTAAGTACAGAACATAAAGTTGAGCGGTCTTGCTCTACAGAGCAGAACCATCTCCATACTCAACAAGAGACCATACCCTCTATATCACCTGCTATTAAAACGCCAGCACTCGATCAGTACACTATTAATCTGTCTGTAAAAGCCGAGACCGGTAAAATTGATCCTGTGATTGGGCGTGAACATGAAATCCGTTTAATGCTGGATATCCTATTGCGTCGTCGCCAGAATAATCCCATTCTAACTGGTGAACCGGGAGTTGGAAAAACTGCTGTAGTGGAAGGTCTGGCACTAAAAATTTCTCAAGGACTGGTTCCAGAGGCGCTACGTAATGTACAGCTTCATGTTCTTGATATGGGGTTATTGCAAGCAGGAGCAAGTGTTAAGGGAGAATTTGAAAACCGGTTAAAACAGGTTATTCAGGAAGTACGAGCCTCACCCCATCCTATTATTTTATTTATTGATGAAGCACATACCCTTATCGGTGCAGGTGGCCAAGCTGGGCAAAATGATGCAGCGAACCTCTTAAAACCGGCTTTAGCCCGAGGAGAGTTACGTACAATTGCAGCTACGACCTGGGCCGAATATAAACAGTATTTTGAAAAGGACGCAGCACTAAGCCGCCGTTTTCAGGTCGTAAAGGTAGAAGAGCCCAGTGAAGAAGTAGCAATTGATATGCTGCGCGCCATGATTCCCGTTATGCAGGCTCACTTTAACCTGCAAATTGATGATCAGGCAATTATTACTGCGGTACAGGCATCTCATCGTTATATTAGTGGTCGGCAGCTCCCTGATAAAGCTATTAGTGTGCTAGATACTGCTGCGGCACGGGTGGCTCTTACACATAATGCTCAGCCAGTGAAACTAGATCAGCTAAAGGCTCAACTGCACAATTTGACACTGGAACAACAGATTCTGCAAAATGAACATCGCCAGATCCCTATACACCGTGAACGCCTAGATGAGCTTGAACAGTGTTTGGTAAGACTGCAACAGGAAATTCAGGAGACAGAAGACCAGTGGCAAGCAGAGCTGAAACTGGTCAAAAATATTCAAAGGCTTAAACAACAGGATACTGATGAACAGGCTGCTGTTCAAAATGAGATTACCAGATTACGTGCAGATTTAAACGCATTGCAGGGACAACAGCCTCTGGTCTTTGAACGTGTTAACGCCCAGATAATTAATGAAATTATTTCTGACTGGACCGGTATACCAGTTGGCAATATGATCAATGACGAAATCAAGCAGATTTTGACCTTAGAAAACAAACTTGCGCAGCGTGTTATGGGGCAAAGTTGTGCACTTGAGCAGCTGGTACAAGGAATTAAAACTTCAAAAGCTAAACTTGAAGATCCCAATAAACCTCAGGGTGTATTTCTGCTTATCGGTCCAAGTGGTGTAGGAAAAACTGAAACTGCCTTAGCTCTTGCTCACGAACTCTATGGTGGTGAACAGCATCTAATTACTATTAATATGTCAGAATATCAAGAAGCCCACACCGTCTCTTCTCTCAAAGGTGCTCCTCCGGGATATGTCGGATATGGTCAGGGTGGAGTTCTAACTGAAGCAGTGCGTCGTAATCCTTATAGTGTGATCCTACTTGATGAAATTGAAAAAGCGCATAGTGATGTGCAGGAATTGTTTTATCAGGTCTTCGACAAAGGCACACTAGAAGATGGTGAAGGCCGTGTAATCGATTTTAAAAATACTATTATTTTACTGACTTCAAATATAGGATCTAGTGCCATTATGCAGGCCTGTCTGAGTCAGGAAGTCCAGCAATGGCCAAGTACCGAAGAGCTGGTCGAATATTTAAAACCAAGCCTGTATAAACAGTTTAAGCCTGCATTTATTGGACGTATGCGCATCGTGCCCTATTTCCCACTGCATGATGATTTACTGGTTCAGATCATTGAACACAAGCTGAATAAAGTTACTGCCCGCATCGAGAAACAGTATGCAACTGTGGTGCAATATTCAAATGATCTGATTGAGTTACTGCTTAGCCGGTGCACCGAAGTCGATAGTGGAGCGCGTAATGTAGATAACATTTTGAATTCTAGCATATTACCGGCTCTGGCTACCCATTTATTAATAGCGTTAGCGGAGCATCAACTTCCTAAAAAAATTACAATCGATGTTGAAAATGATGAAATTATTTATCGATTTGATCCGATTGAGAAAGTAAAAAAGAAACGTACAGTAAAGAAAACCAAGATAGAAGCTTAAAAAATTAAGAGTCACGTATTATATGAGTATCAATATCTCAAATTTTCTTGAGCCCATTAGTGAAGATAAATCTTGTGGAGAGGATTTTTCCTTTTCTAATGATTTTCACGAAATCAAGAAGGCAAAAACTCAAGATGACTTTTTGCTGGATCAGGGTGACTGGATTACCGAACGCAAGCAAGCAGACTGGGACTTTGTATCCAATAAATGTAGTGATCTTTTACAAAGCAAAAGTAAGGATATTCGTCTATTAACTTGGATTAATGAAGCTTGGGCGTATCTTTTTGGTTTCGAAGGTATTTCGAAAGGGCTGGAATTAAGCCACCGCATGCTTGAGCAATATTGGCAGTCCATACATCCTGAAATTGAAGATAATGATCTGGACCAGCGTATCGGTTTATTACAGGGTCTTCTTAACCAGTTAATACCTTTAATTAAAAAAGTTCCGCTGGTCAATACTGCACCATTTTACACTCTGCTGGACTATGAAAATTTTTTATATCATCAGAATATTCGTCGCAAGCAGGTAGATGAAGATTACTCTACAGAGCATGCTGCTGAACTGGAACAGTTCGAACAGGCACTTTTTAATACCTCCAAAAGCTTTCAATACCAGAATTATCAGCATTTTAGTGAGATTTTACTGCAATGGAACATAATCAAACAGGTATTAGATAATTTGATGGGGCTAGATGCTCCAAGTTTTGCTGCAATTGACTCAAGTTTGGCTGATATTCATGCAACATTAAGAAAAATCTATAAAGCAGAAGCTTTCGGTAGCATCATGACCCATTCTGTACCAGATACAGTCACTGAATCTGTCCCCTTGACTCCTCATATGATTATATCTGAGGAGCCAGCTGTGTTGCAGAACTCACTGGCCTTTCAGCCTCAGATTCAATCTCACATAGCAAACCGTGAGCAGGCTATGCGGGTTTTACAGGATATTGCTGATTATTTTCAAGCTAATGAACCGCACAGTCCTGTCAGCTATATGCTGCAAAAAACAATTAAATGGAGCCAGATGCCATTACATGAGTGGCTGGCACAAGTGATTAAAGATGACCAGCCGTTACAGATGGTAAAGGACATACTGGGTGTACAACCAAAGAATGAATATGAATAAGATTGGTAATTAATTATGTTTAAAGCAGAAAAAGTTCTTTGGGGCGAGGGTCTATTTTTACGCCCTCAGCATTTCCAGCTACAGGACTCTTATCATGAGCAACGTTTAAACCATACGATTCGTGCCACTATTCCTTTTGCGTATGGCATACAAAAATTGCAGTTTGATGAAGTTCAGCTCAGCACACATGTGCTGGCTTTAGAAAATATTGAAATGATCTGGCAAGATGGCGAGATTTACCAAGCACCAGCTCAGGATCTGTTACCTGCTCCTGTACTACTCGACGAATTAAGTCTACGTGGAGAGATGACAATTTATCTGGCTTTACCTATCTTACAGGCAAACAAGAAGAATGTTTCAGATGAACAGGCGTCACAGTCCAGCCGTTATCATGACTATTTGGTAGAAACACATGATTTGTTTACTACCGCTATGCCAGCAGATATTACTTTGTTACGGCGTCGTGCAGAATTTAAACTGCTTGAGACACATGTTCATCCGAATCAAGAATTAGAAGGTTTTTTATATTTGCCTGTTGGAAAATTAAAACGACAAAGTTCCGGTATATTTGAGTTGGACCGAAAATTTATTCCTCCAATTCTACAGGTTGAGGCCTCAGAAACCTTAAATTCTAATTTAAGACGAACTCTAAATATAATTAAAGCCAAGATTAAAACCATTCAGAACAATAATCGTGAAAACGAGCAGAAACTCATTGAATTCCGTTCGGGTGATATTATTTCATTCTGGCTGGTAAATGCACTAAATACTGCACATGCAGGATTAAACCACTTATTGCAGAACCCACAGGTTCATCCTGAGCGGCTCTTTTTTGAATTATTACGGCTGACAGGCTCATTGCTGACTTTTTCTACTGCTTATGAAGTTGAACATTTACCACAATATAAACACCATCAGCTACAGGAAAGTTTCCAGCAGCTCGATGTTATTTTAAGAGATTTACTCGATACCATTATTTCTAATCGTTACATTAGTATTGCCCTCAAGGAAATTCGCCCATCTTATTGGCTGGGTAGCCTAGAATCAGACAAAATTAATCGTGACACACGACTCTATATTGCTGTATCAAGCAGCATGATGCAGACACATGAGTTGATTCAAATTGTTCCTTTACGATTTAAAGTAGGTAGTACTGTTGATGTAGAACAGCGCGTGGTTGCAGCCTTACCGGCTATTCCACTGCATCATCTTGTACAGGTCCCGACTGCAATTCCAGTACGCTCAGGGGTAAGTTATTTTGAAATTGAAGCTCATCATGAATTATATCAGCGCATGATTGAGTCTGAAGCAATCTGTATTTATGTTCCTGCTGGCTTTCAAGACATCAGTATTGAACTGATTGCTGTTGTAAACGCTTAGAGAGGCTGGCTATGACACAACATCCTATGGGGGCACCTTCACTTTTTGATGATGGTAAAATTGGCACAGGTATACCAAGTTCCAGTCAGCCACAGAGTAAAGTCCAGACTATTAACCTGATTGATTTAATGCATGACGGTTTTTACATTGTATTTCTAATTCGAAATCAATACTTACCTGGGGATCCGGCTGAGTTCCGTCAGAAAATTCTGGACCTGCTTAACCGCTTTGAACAGCAGGCCAAAAAACTGCATTTTTCTGCTGATGACATTCAAGATGCGAAATATGCTTTTTGCGCACTGATTGATGAAACTATTGTAACCCAGCAGGATCCTGCGTATTTTAATCTGCAAAATGCATGGTTAATTAGCCCCTTACAGCTGAGCTTATTTGGTTCTCAGCTAGCTGGTTACCGTTTTTTTGAAATACTGGAAGAACTGCGCAGACGTGGTAAAGACCGCCTTGCGGCTCTGGAAGTTTTTCATTATTGCCTATTACTGGGGTTTCAGGGTAAATACCGGATTGAATCCATTGAGAGTCTCAATCATCTGGTAGCCAGGGTGGGTGACGAAATCGATTATCTCAAAGGAAAAAAGGCAGCTTTTTCACCTTTCTCGGCTATTCCAGACCAGATCAGGCATATTATTCACCGCGAACTCCCATTTTTCTGGATTCTGTTTTTTCTGCTGCTTTTTGCACTGTTAACCTTTGCCGGTTTACGTTTTATGCTGTCCAAACAAAATCAGCAGGCTTTGTTGCCCTATCAGAATGTGATTTCAGCACCTGCAGAAGAAGCTCATATTACTATCCATTTACCTTAGTAGATTAAAATGATTCAAGAGAAACCGACCTCCTTACGAATCTTGCAGCCATCCAAGAAAAATTCTCTATCACCTGCTCTATATATTCTGATCGGATTTATTTTAGGTATTTTATTCAGTGGTATAGCCATGCTCTTTTTATTTAGAGACTCTTCTGCACCCGCAGTAGTGGAATCTTCTGAAAAGGCTTTTACCCAGAGTAACTCTTCTTTAGCAGCGCATACTGCCCATGCAGAATCCGCGCCAACTTTGTTAGTTACACAAGAGCAGATTCAGGCTACTGAAGAAGAACTAGCCTCAGCTAATGATAATGATAATGATAATGATTTTATACAGCCTAAAGAGAGTGAACTCAGCAAGCTATTTACTCCCCCTCCGGTTACTCCAACTGCTACTCCACCGCGAGTTTCACCTTTTGAACATAAAGCTGCTGAGGTGAAAAATCTTCATACAATTCCTAAAACCGCACCTCATCTGGAAACTAAAAAAAGAGAAACTGCTCCTGCTAATGCAAAAATTGAAGCTAAATCGGAAATCATACCTGTTAAGGAAAATGAACCTGAGCTACCTAAAGCGTCGTTACAAATTAAAGTAACTCAAAAACCATTTTCCTTAGATGAATCCTAACTAGTATGATTTTTCTAATTTTCTTCTGTTTTATTTGCCTAGCAGTCGGACTGGGCTTTTTAATGTCTTATGAACTACGGGCACAAGGTTCACAGTTTATTAAAATGCTTTTACCGCAAGGCAGAAAAAAACTTTTAAACGTTCAACAGTTCGCCCATCATATGCACCATGCTGCTGCACCAGACAAATTACAGTCACACTGGTACTTGCAACAATGGTGGATACTTTTTGCAGGTTTTTTACTTTTTTCCAGTATTTTAATTTTTGCCTTTACCCGACCTGTCAGTTCGACACGGATAGAAGCGGATTATTTAAAAGAAGTTGATCCACAGATTTATGCTTTGCTCAATGGTGAAATACTGAGTTCTCCCCCTGAAGTTGATGAAACATTAATTCAGGAAGCTATTATAGAAGCCTCTCAACTAGAACAAGCCTATATGGCACAGAACATTAACTCTGTCAGTGCTGCTAATATAGAAAATCCAGCTGATCATCATCATGGATTATTGGATACCACGATGGTTAATCGTAAATGGGAGAAAATGAATCCGCGTTATAAGCAGCGCTTGCTGATGGTTTTTAAAATCATGAAAGAGCAGCACAATTATGAATTGGTTCTGCTGGAAGGTTACCGTAGCCCATCAAGACAGAATTTACTTGCTGGAAATCCGAACACAACACGCGCTAAAGGCTACCAAAGCTATCATCAGTTTGGTCTAGCCGCAGATGTAGCGTTCAAACGTAATGGTAAAGTAGTTATTTCCGAACGTGACCCCTGGGCAATGCGAGGTTATCAGATTTATGGAGAGGTTGCGGAATCTGTAGGGCTTACCTGGGGAGGTCGCTGGAAGTCCATTCAGGATTATGGCCATACAGAATACCGGATGCCAGGGCTGAAGAAAACACGTGAGATGGCTGAGAAATTAATTGCTGAAGCCCAAGTTAATATCAGTACAGACGGTTAATGATTTTATAAATAAGAAGAGGAAAAAATATATCATCCTCTTCTATAAATCTGTCTTATCTATACAGAATACTGTTTTGGTGTTTTTTGTAAAGTTACCCAGTGAACCGGAGTAAACTCTTCAATTACCTACTGGTCATTAAAGCGTCCCTATCCTGAATTTTTTCTCCACCAAATGGTGCAATGGTCTGATCATCTACTGAAGTATCATTGATATGAGTCATACCTGCTTCTATACCTAAAGCAAACTTCCAGCCTAGCTCATAATCTTGAGTGCATACAGCACTCGATAACCCATTTTCTGTATAATTTGCCAGAAACAGTGCATGAGTTTCGTCTTGAGCTTTGAGTACTGGAAGTATCGGACCAAAGCTTTCTTCCTTGGCAAGTACAGACTCAGGATCAGTTTCAGTAAAAATATACGG